>QCBE01000003.1 GCA_003281715.1 Prochlorococcus sp. AG-347-B23 | reverse complement strand
ATTCTATTACTTTCGATATTAAGATCTTTGGCAATACTGAAAATAGGAGTGTTGATAGACATTATTTTCTTTACTATGAAATTTATTATTTATAGTATATTTATAAGTTAGAAATTAAATGTATTTTTAATTATTATTAATTTTATAAACTTTTTTTAATTAGGCTACTTCATCTTCAAAATTATTTAAATCATTGAACTTCTTCTTCATGGTTGGATTATTTCTAGTTAATTTCTTTACTGTCAAATCTTGAGATTTGCTGTCAGCAGATAAAAGATGTTTTTTTGAGAGAACTAAAGCCTCTTTAGTTTTTTGTAAATGGGTTATTGATTTATCAATTTCTGAAATTGCATCATTAAATCTATCCTTGGCAAGTGAAACATTTTTACCAACTGCATTTTTGAATTGCTCAAGAGTACTTTCAAAATTAGTTATGTCAAAGTTCTCACGTTTCATTAAATCAATTTGTGATTTGTATTTTAAGGATTCCATTGATGCATTTCTTAGCAGAGAAATAATGGGCAAGAAAAATTGAGGTCTTATCACATACATTTTTGGGAATCTATGAGAAACATCTACTATGCCAGCATTATATAGTTCACTATCTGGTTCTAGAAGAGATACGAGAACTGCATATTCACAAGATTTTTGTCTTCTATCTTTATCTAATTCTTTTAAAAAATCTTCGTTTTTTCTTTTATTAGTTCCATCTAAACTTTCATTCTTCATCTCAAACATTATGGATACGACTTCGGTTTTATTTTCATCAAATTCTCTAAATATATAATCGCCTTTACTTCCTGAAGTGGCATCATTATCCTTTTCGAAATATGAGTTTTTAAATGCAGAAGCACGATTAAGATTAAATTGAGTTTCGCAATGGATTTCTAATGTTTCTCCTATCATCTTTGTAGATAATCTAGATTTCATTTCTCTTAACTCCTGAATAGTCAGGTCCCTTTCACTAATTTTGCTTTTAAACTTTTCTTCAATTAATTTTTCATTAATTGAATTTTCAAGCTTCATCTTTTCAATGGAATTTGTTAAAGATGAGTTTTCTTTTTCTAAATTAGTAACAGCTTCACTAATTTTGTTTTTTAAAGATAATTCTGAAATTAAAGACTGGTTTTTAATTTCGTCTTTCAACTTGATTAATTCATTATTCAATGAATTAATTTTATTTGTTGCTTGATTTTCTAATTCATTAAGGGCATTTGTTTTCTTTTCTTCAGCTATTTTTAATTTAGATTCAAGAGTTTGGATCTCAGAATCTTTAATCCGATTCTGCTCTATTAACTGTATTTTTAACTCACGCTTTAAAATTTCCAAAGCTTTTTTATTATCTTCTTCAGCCAAGATAAGTCTTTCTTTTATTTGTTTATTAAATTCTTCGTCTTTTATCTGAAGAAGTATTTCTTCAAAGCTGCTGGGATCAATTCGGAAAGTTTTGCCGCAGGAGGGACATTTAATATCTTTCATTTTTTAATTACAAAATTAATATTAGAAAGGTTTTAATATTCGAATTATGTAAAAAGAATATTATTCTTGACTAAGAATAAACAATGAAGCAATATTATGCATTAAAAAATAAAGTAATTACTCAATAAAAGTTATATTAATCCTGATTCCTTAAGAATGTTTATTTTATTTGCTAATTCTATATCTGCAGAAGATATTGAGCGGTCTAAAGTTTTGTGAGATGAAACTGTGTAACCACTGTCATCAACAAATTCATCTTCCCCATCTTTAAAGTGGGCATTTTCATTTTGGAGATCTTTAAAATTATCCGACTTGAATATATTTGACTTGCTGATATTACTATATCCAAAATTCGCAATTCCTCTGGCGTCTAATGCTTCCTCAACTAATATTCCAACTACTTTAGATCTACTAATAGATTCGCTCTTGGATATTTCATCAATAATTTCAAGTACTCTTTTTCTGGGAAGGTATCCTATCCTTTTAACTTTATTTTCCATAAGTCTTTACATATGTCAATATTGTAACACTTCTGTCAAATCTACTCAGATTTTGATTAATAACACTTATGTATAAATTTAAATAATAGGATTAAAGTATAATTTCAAAGAACACTCATTCAAAGTTATTTCTCAAATACTCAAGGGGAAAGTTTTAAATGCTCCTTATAATTACTTTTTCAGTTTGGTTCTGATTTTTGAAATTTTCTAAATTTAAATTCCAAATATTATGAAAGATAAACTATATGATAATGCTGATAGCTTTGCAATGTCATTTGATGAGGAATGGAAAAATGTTGATTGTGATGATGTACGATTAAAGATAGATAAGGTATTAGAACTTTTATTAGATCACCCTTTTTTGATATCTAATCCTGAAAATGCCAGAAAAATGGCAGAATTTAGGATATTTTCATTAAAAAAATTTCAATAATTATTTTTAAATTTTTTAGATTTAATTATTTTAAAATTAATTCTAATTACTTATGATTTAAATAGTTGGTGAATTAAAGAATCCCTTACTGTATAAAAATATTATTATGCCAATAATTGGACCTATCCCAAAAACAAAAAGTACTAATTTCGCAGAATTTTTTGTTTGACCTAATTTTTGATCTTTTAAATTTGAATTAGTTTGTTTTTTTTTAGATTTTTTCTTTTTCATGAATGATATTTTACTACAATCCGACTTTAAAAGTTTTTGATATGTTATTGGTTTGAAAAAATTTTTCAAATTTACAAAACTTATATGGGAGTCAAAAAAGATCGTATTGTATAATGTAAAGAATATAAAGGAAATATGAGTGCAACTAAGAGAGAGGAAGTTTGTTCTCACCTTAGATATATAAGGTTAGAGCTTAGAGAGATGCATCAAATGCTCATTAAAGAAGATTTGTTGCCAGATCTTAATGATGCAAAGGAAGTACTCGCTCAGCTTGATGCTTTATTGGATTTATTATCAGAAAAAAGAGTAACCAAGATAAAAAGCCAGTTTTGAGAGCTTTCAGTTAAATTGATTGTATTAAAGATAATTTGTAGCTGATTCTATTTTTTTTCTATTATCGTGCATCTGCTCTAATTTATTGTAAATTTCTTTAATTTGGATTTGTATTAGATCGGTCGAATGTATATTACTTAACGCATCTAATGTTGATAGAAGGCTTTCTTTGGCTTCAATTAAATGTCTACATTCTTTACTGCCTGCTTCGTAGGACATAGTATTATTATAAAGAAGATTTATTATCCTAAATATATTAAAAATTCTTCCGTATTGCTTGATACTCTTATTAAATCAACGCTTATTATTGTAATTTTCAATACAGAATAAGAAATTATTTTTACTAAGATTCAATAAAAACAAATGCAAGAAAACTCAAATGATTACAAATTCTGTATTAAGTTGGCACTAGATAATGCAAAAAAAAGAATTAATTTATTAGATAATTTTGATAGAAAGTGTGTTCTAGAAGAATATAAAGAATGGATTAATGATGGTTTAAATAAGCATACGGTTTTACTACTAAGGGATGATCCGATCATCTAGAAAAGATTTGAAAATATTTTTTAATTCTTTGTACTTGAAGTAACCCTAAATAAAAAATAAATACTTACGATAAAAATTACTGAAAGAATAAAAGTTAATGATGAAAAACTATCCATTTCTATATTAATTAAAAAATTTATTTAACTATAGCAGTTAAGTTAAATAAGTCCTGCATTCAGATTTCTTTAAAAATTGAAAGAATAAATTTATTCAAAGTTTCTTTTTCTAAAAATATTTTTTTATTCTTATAGGTTTTTAATTTCTTAAAAATTAAATCAACTAAGTGTTCTTCTGATTTTGGAGTCATATATTAAATTTATTTTTCTAATAAATAAATTTTCTCTACACCTATTTTATCTGGCTTTGTTATTTTACATCCTTTATCTTTTTCCATATTACAATCCTCTGTGGCAGGAACAGATTTCCAGGTGCAAATTTTTTCTTGGGAATCTTCTTGTAAAATTTTCCATCCATCATCTAAGTATTCTGAAATACCATCCTCTCCACAAGAAAACTTTATTTCCATTCTTTTCTTTTCTGAATTAGGATTCTCATTAATATTTTTTTCCAAATTATTCATAGGGTACTCTTTATTAGTTGATGTCCTACAAGAAATTAAGAAAATACCAATTAAAATCATCAGTGGAAATTGTTTTATTATGTTCATTTTTTTAGCTTTTGATGATTCTAAATTATTTAAATTATAGTTTATTTTGATTCTATTAATTTTAATAGTCTATCCATTTTATTCATCAAGTCTTTTACATCACTTGGCTTCGGTAATATTAATTCTTCAGTAACTTCTAAATGCATTTTCTTTAAGTTTTGTCTTAAATCTTTTAAATGCTTTTTTACGTTTTCTTTCTTTTGTTTTATATCAGTCATAGGGTTAAAATAAACCAAACTCAAAGCTACTATTATAATATTGAGATGGTTTTAAATAAAGAAAATTAAAATTTAATTTTTTAAATTTTCTATTTCATAGATCTCTTCACCGCCATAACAAAAGTTTGTTGCTAACATTTTTATCTCCTTTTTGTTAATACCGATTGGATTTTTATTTTTAGTAATATAGTTTTTTGCTATAGCTTCACAATCTAATTTATTTTTTGCATGTTTTATAGCTGGATAAAAATATGCCAATGTAGCAACTATAAAAAGAAATTTTATTAATAATTTTTTATCATTTTTAATTAATTCTTTAACTTCTTTTTTGGTTTTTAATATTTTTATTAGTAATTTATCTGGTAATCCTATTTGAACAAATAATAACTCTACCCACCATGGAAGAATTTTATCTTTCTTTTTCTTTGAGTTATCAGAAGTTTTCATTTTCTTAGCTTCATAATTTTAGTATCTAACCTCTTAAGGATTACTTGTTTTTTTTTACTCATATCATTGAATAATTTATTTGGAATATAGAGGTTTTATTTTGATTTGGAAACTATGTTTTTATTTTATAAGTTTTAATTTAATTTATCTATGAATTTGAGTATTGTAAATTTGTATTTAAAATATTTTAAATGGCCAAAAAAAGAAGGAAGTTAAATAAAGATTTCGAGAGGAAAGTATATTCATCAAAAAAAAATGTAGAATTAGTTTTAGCCAAAATCTATGATATCGATGATGAAGATATACAAAAAGAATATATGAGCGCATTTAATTCAGTTGTGAACTTATACGATCAATTAAAAGAAGATTATGAACAAAAAGGATTTAATGATAATTCAGAAGAACTTCTCACCAACTATAAAAATTCCTTTAATGTTTTTGAATCGGAATTTGAAATTTAAATTCAATTTCTTATTACCGTTTGTAAGGTTTTACTGGTATTTCAATTAGCTTTCCCTCTTGGAGATCAGATCTTTTCTCTTGCAAATTTTTTGTACACAAGGATCTCATTCTCTTATTTGAGCAAAATTTTTTTATTTGGTAGTCAGTAAGTGAGAATAATTTATTACTAGATGAAAAAAAGACTAACAAAAACATAGATAAATTTACTACCAATTTCATTTATTTTCTCCCGATTAATCTCCACTCATATCTAATTTAACTACTTTCTATTATAAATATCTATAATTTTTTTTAATTCATCTTTATTTAAGTCAGTTGAAATAAAAACTTCTTGGGCTGTTTTACCCTTTCTTGCTATTGCTTTATATCCGTTTATAGTTTTCACTGACAATCTAATTATCAATCTAGAAGATCTTCCCCTTGCTCTTGAAATAGCAGCTGGTGTTATTGTCTTGATATTAATGTCCAGTGCTAATTTTTGAAGTATTGGAATTAGACCTTCTATATTTGTACTATGATTTAAAACTAACCTTCCCAATTTAATTTATAACCATTCTATTGAGAAAATTTTGTTTCTGAGAAATTAACTTTAGCTTTAAAATGATTAAAAAATTTTGAAGTTCTGTTATATTTATAAAAATGATTAATTCTAATGATCTTTCAAATAGGCTGGGCAGCATTGGCTGCTATTTTTACTTTTTCAATTGCCATGGTTGTTTGGGGAAGAAATGGGGACGGATCCATTGATATATGATTTCATTTTTAACTTATGAAGTCTATTTAAGTAAATTTCTTATCTTAACATCTTTTGTTTTACTCATATTCATAACATTAGCTGTAATTTATATATCCTATGTCTCTTGGAAAGATAAAAAAAGATTAAAAAAATAGATATTATTATTTCTAGTCTTTTTTCTTATCCTTAATTCTGAGCTCTTCAATTAATTCTTTTGCTTGTTCCATTTTTGATATGCTGCTTTTGTAGATTCCAATATCTTTTTCTGCTTTATTAGCAGATAAGCTTAACTTCTCAAAAATATCAGAGGTCATCTTATTTTTATCTGATTCATTTTTCTCTTTGAAATCTTGGGAGTTTGAAATTAATATATAAATTCCTAAGTTCAAAATCCTTGAAGGATAAAGTTTAGAATCACTTTTTTCAGTTAATGATTCTATTATTTCTTTAGATGTTTTATCCTTGATTTCTTTTTGAGACTTTATAGATATTTCATTAATTTCCTTGGCCTCAAAATTTGTAGAACTGCATAAAGATTCAAAAAGTAGATCCAAGTGTTTCTCAGGTTTATATCCTTTCATTAATTCTTTGAATGTTTCGGTGAGACCGACACAAAAGAGATAATCTTGCTTAAATTCATTCTGATGGTTTAAAAGATTAAGTTCGACAAGCATTTCATCAACTATTCTTTTATATAAACCTGGAATGACGTAAGGAAATTTTTCATGAAATAACTTTTTGCTATCTGAAACAGTCAATTTTTCTTTCAATTTTTTATATGTAAACCTTAATAAGGTTAGCGTATGTTGACTCAATATAGTTAATATCTAATAAACAGATAAATATTATTATGATCCCCTTAGTTTTAGAAGAATCAGGCGGTAGTGAAAGAGTCTTTGATATTTATTCGAGACTATTAAGAGAGAGAATAATCTTTTTGGGAGAGCAAGTTACTAGTGAAACAGCTAATAGAATTGTTGCTCAATTATTGTTCCTCGAGGCAGAGGATCCAGATAAGGATATATATATGTACATAAATTCACCTGGTGGATCCGTATATGACGGATTGGGTATCTTTGACACAATGCAACATGTAAAGCCTGACATTCATACAGTTTGTGTTGGCTTAGCAGCTAGTATGGGTGCATTTTTGCTCGCGGCAGGTACTAAAGGTAAAAGAAGCAGCCTTAGACATTCAAGAATAATGATTCATCAACCTCTTGGAGGAGCTAGAGGGCAAGCCAGTGATATTAGAATTCAAGCAGATGAAATTTTGTTTTTAAAAGAACGACTTAATACTGAATTATCAGAAAGAACTGGAAAGGATTATGACACTATTAAAGAAGATACTGATAGAGATTTTTATATGTCCCCAAACGAAGCTGTTGAGTACGGTTTAATTGATTTGGTGCTAGATAAGAAACCAGTAAAAGTTTAGCTTAATAATTGAGGTGTTCTCTCTTTCTTAGGAATTTTGGTGAATTTGGAAAGAATACTTACAAATTCATCACCATCTAATGTTTCTTTTTCGATTAGTAGGTCAACTATCTTATCCATAGCTTCTCTATTTTTGCTAACTATATCGTAGGTTTCTTTATAACATTCCTTAACCATTACTCTTACACTTTCATCTATTTGTTTAGAGATTGAATCAGAAACTTCACTTCTAGTCATTAAATCTCTACCAACAAATACTTCTTGATTACCACTTTCTAAAGCTATGGGACCTAAATTACTCATTCCAAATCTAGTAACCATTTGGCGGGCCATTGAAGCAACTTGTTGGAAATCACCTCCCGCTCCTGTTGTAATCTCACCTTCTCCAAAGACTACATCTTCTGCAGCTCTTCCTCCTAAAGCACCCATTATTCTCGCTTTTAATTGCGCCCTGCTAACAAGTGTTTGTTCATCATCTGGGGTAAACCAAGTTAATCCTTTAGCTTGACCTCTTGGAATGACAGTCACTTTTTGAACAGGATCATGGGCTTTAACAAGTGAACCTATGAGAGCATGGCCAACCTCATGATAAGCGATTAATCTTTTGCTTCTTCCATCTGTTAATGGAGAACCTTCCATTCCTGCAACAATCCTATCTACAGAGTCATCAATTTCTGAAATACTTATAGAATCTTTTCTCCTCCTGGCTGTTAATATAGCAGCCTCATTTAGTAAATTTGCTAAATCTGCTCCAGTAAACCCAGGTGTTCTTCTCGCAATGCTTTCAAGCGTTAAATCCTCTTGAAGTTTCTTATTTCTAGCATGAACTTCCAATATTGATAATCTTCCCTTGATGTCAGGTGCATCTACAGTTACCTGTCTATCGAATCTGCCAGGTCTCATTAACGCTGAGTCAAGAACATCTGGCCTGTTTGTGGCTGCAATTATTATTATTCCACTATTACCTTCGAAGCCATCCATTTCAGTAAGTAATTGATTGAGAGTTTGTTCTCTCTCATCATTACCTCCACCAATACCTGCACCTCTTTGCCTTCCTACAGCATCGATTTCATCTATAAAAATCAAACAAGGACTATTCTCTTTAGCTCTTTTGAAAAGGTCTCTAACTCTACTAGCGCCAACACCAACAAACATTTCAACAAATTCAGAACCTGATAATGAGAAAAATGGAACACCTGCTTCACCAGCAATTGCTTTAGCTAAAAGGGTTTTACCAGTACCAGGAGGTCCCACCAATAGAACTCCTTTGGGAATCCTTGCTCCTACAGAAGTGAATTTTTCTGGTTTTTTTAGAAAAGTGACAACTTCTTGCAAATCCTGTTTGGCTTCATTAACGCCTGCAACATCATCAAATATAACTCCTGTTTCAGCTTCCATTGCAAATCTTGCCTTTGTTTTCCCAAACTGCATTGCTTGTCCAGGACCTCCAGGCATACCATTTGACCTCCTCGCTAACAAAATTAAACCTCCAATTAAGATAGCCGGGAAGAGTAAATTACCTAATATTCCTAAAGCAGGAGGAGCTGATTTTATTGGATGTACATCAAAACTGATTCCCTCATTTTTTAAAATATTTATAAGTTCTGGTGTTAAGCCGGGAAGATCTACACGCAACCTTTGAACTTTATTATCTAAATCCGAATCTATTGTCTCTATAACTGCATTTCTGCCTCCCTCAAAAATATCAACAGATGTAACCCTTCCTGAATTAATGTAATCTAAAAATCTGCCATAGCTAACTCTTGCTACCGCTGAATTTCTTGGTGCAATAGTGGTCCCATTAGATTTAAGTGAATCAACATTGCTTGAAGATAAAAATTGGTAGGAAAGTGCTATTACTAGAAGTATAGGTAAAGCCCATAAAATTAATGTTTTAAATTTTTGATTCATTAATTTGTAGAAAGTTAATTCTATTATTCTAGAATGAATCAATGCATTTCGTTGATATTTTCACTAACTTTATGCTTATACTATCCTTAAATGAATCTAATTTTTAAATGGAATTCGAGATCAACGATAAGGTTAAGTTGATTGCGCCAGTCTCTTACTTGAAGACTTCAGAAAATATGCCGATGTTAAGACCACCTGATCTAGTGGCAATTGATGAAATTGGGGAAATCCTCTCAATTAAATCTCCAAATACTGTTGAAGTAAAGTTTAGAAGAGGTTCGTTTTTAATCGATATTGACAAGATTGAGAAAAACTAACTTAAAAGTTTTCCTTCCACCTCTTAGAAATTTCTAAACATATATTTTTATTTCCAGAAAAACTCAGAAAAGGTTTTGAAAGATACTTATTTGTTAATTTTAAAATATCTAAAGAAGATATTTCCTCTATTTTTAAATTTAAATAGTTCTCAGAAATTGGTGAAACACCATAACTAATTAACTGTATCTTTCTCTGCAAAATTTCATCTAGTGATTGATTTCCTAATAGATAAGAACCTTTTAGTTTTTCTTTTGCTAAAAATATTTCAGCATCAGTCAACGGATTAAAAAGTAAATTTTTCCATAGTTTTGATAAAAGTTCAAAAGCAAAAAGTGCTTGCTCATTAGATACGGATAAATAAATTAAAAATGGGGCATTCCCACTCCTGATAGGATAATAAACACCTAAATCGTAAGTGATACCATGTTTTTCTCTGAAAAGTTTAAATAAAACAGCGCTCATTCCATAAGATAAATATGACTCCAAAACCTTAAGAGGAAAATATTCACTACTTCTTCGCGAGCAAGTTTGGTCCCCCATCATAATTATTGTTTGATTTGAATCATTACTAATGTAATCAAATCTATTCGTAGTATTTAAATTTTGATTTAAAGGATCTGATTTTTCTTTTAGGATTTTTTTTTCTAATGTTCCAAAATTTTCTCCATTTATTTCGGGATTATTAGAAATTAAATACTTTTCTCTATTTTTAAAATTTTTAAACTCAAGCAAAACATCTTCATAGGTAATCTTTGAGACATCATTAAAATTGCCAATTGTGTTAGAAGCATAAGGATGATTTGAGTAAACAATTTTTCTCCATTTTTCAAAACATAAATTGAATGGATTCTCTTTATCTTTTTTAATGTGATCAATAGAAGATTTTTTTACTTTTTCAAATTCAGTTTCTAAGAGGATTGGCTTGTTAATTATTAAATCTAATAAAGGGAATACTTTGCTGAAATGTTCATTTAGGGATTTAATACTTATTGAAATACCATCTTCAAATATTTCTTGATTTAATTCTGCTCCATAGGACTCAATGTACTCAGAGAGAGTAAAATTGTTAAAACCTTCACATCCTCTGGTAAGTAATGAACAAAGGATCTTGTTTATCCCTTTTTTACCAATGCTATCCATATCACTCCCCCCTTTAATCCAAATTGAAGCAGTTGAAAAATTTCTTTTTTTATTATTTAAAAAATATCTTTTTAACATTTACCAAGGGGTTGCAACTAAAGTGAATTTCTCTCCTCGGACATATTCTGTGATCTCTTTGAAGTTATCCAAGTCACTCCAATATTTTAAATGACTCTCTAAATTATTTATTGAAGATTTTCTCCCCCAAAGAAGTTCATTGCCAAAGAATGAAGAGAGTTGTGTAGATGTCTCTAAATTAAAGATATAATTACTTTTCACAATATTTATTGCTTTTTTTATTTCATCCAAAGCCAAGGCTTTACAATTTGAGATCTCATTAATTGTTTTATTAATTTGCTTTTCTACTAAATCAATATCTTTGGACTCACAACTTGCTTCTATTATAAATAATCCTCCTAATTCTCCAGCATTTACATCAACATATACCGATTCAACAAGATTACTATCTTCTTTTAAAAATTTTACTAATCTGCTGTTTCTTCCCACAGAGAGTATTGATGCTAATATCTCAAGTCCAATAATATTTTTTTGATCATTTAGTTTTGGGATAAACCAAGCCATAAAAATTCTTGAAAACTCTAAATTATCAAACTTAACAGACTCTCTACCACTCCTAATTTTTAAAGAAGGTTTATTTATTAGATTTATTAAATTTGGACTTTCTTTTATGCCAGATAGATCACTTTTTTCAAAAATTTTATAAATTTCTTCAGAGAGATTCCCAGCAATTGCAATACAAATTTTTTCGGTAGTGTAATGTTTGCTATGAAATTTCACAAGGTCATTTATCTCTAAGTTTTTAATACTATTTTCAGTTCCAAGAATCGAATTAGCATAATTCGGACTTAACCAAACCCTTCTCAAAAAATAATTAAATAGTCTTTCTTCAGGCTGATCATTTTGTTGTTTTATTTCATCAATAACTACCCCTTTTTCCTTTATAAATTCATCAGGATTAAAATCTGGAGCAATTACAATATTTGTCAAAAGAGCAAGTGATTCTTTAAAGTTACTGTGTGGAACTAAGACATGGTAATGTACATCATCATAACCAGTTGAAGCGTTACTTAATCCGCCTAGTGATTCAATTTTATGGTCAAACTCACCTGGCATTATTTTGTTAGATCCTTTAAAAATCATATGTTCTAGAAAATGAGCAGTACCGTTTTTATCAACATCCTCAAATGAAGAACCTGCTTTGCACCAAATATCAATGCTTATAAGCGGCAATTCTTTATTATCCACAAACACACATCTAGTTTTGCTTGAATGGGTGTAGTAGTTAACATCTCCTACGTTCATTTCGGTTATCTCTCTTTAAATTCTATTTTGGTACTTTTTACCCTTGTTGTCTGAATCTTTAACTAAAACAAAATTAACTGACCCTCTTATTTTGGATTTATTACAAAATATTAGAGAGCATAGATCCATGCTTGAGGACCTTAAGAGTATAAAAATTGATCCAAAACTAACTAATATAATATCTAATGAAATAGGTAGAGAACTTTGTATCGAAAATGAATTTCATAAAGCTAAAGGTTTTAGAAAGTTACATATTGAAGTAGCAGAATTTTCAAAGAATCTTAAGATATTACACTGCGTTTTTTTTCCTGATCCAAAGTTTGATATCCCAATTTTTGGGATGGATTTGGTAAAAATAAATGATATTGTTTCTGCTGCTATTGTTGATTTATCCCCGGCATCACAAAACCAAGGTTTAAAATACGAAAAATTACTTTCTGAAGTTGATAAAAGTTCTTTTACCTCTTTGAGGGAGATTCCTAAATGGGGGGGGATTTTTTCTAATAATGTATTTTTTGCTTCCCTAAAAAGTAAATCTGAAAAAAATGATTTTTGTAGAGTTGTCGATCAATACCTCACTATTTTGATCAAATTAAGTAAGAAAGCTAAACGGGAATTTAATGAGGAAATTATCCAAGAGAGAATAGATTTTCAAAAAAATTATTGTGTTCAACAAATGAAAAATGAGAAGACCAGCATGGTTCTCTTAAAATATTTTGATGAAAAATGGGTCAATAACTATATAAAAACAGTACTTTTCGATTTTTAATGAAATTAAAAATATTAAAAAATTTATTTATTTATTTTTTATTATTTACTCCAATATCTCTTGGTGTTATTTCCTGTTCAAGAAATAATCAACCTAGTTCAAAATTTAAAGAGGAAATAACTTCAGATTTCATACCTCCTATTACAGCTGTTGCCGCACTTGGCCAACTTTCTCCTTCAGGAGAGATTAGACAATTGGCGGCTCCAATAAGTCAGTTTGGCTCTTCCCCCCGAATTGTCGAAATTTTAGTAAATGAAGGAGATTTCGTAAAAAAAGGTGATATCCTCGCAATCTTTGAAAATGGAGAAAAATTAATTGCTGATCTTGAAAGAAACGTAAATCTAATTAATACTATTAACGAAGAAATTACCCTAAAGAAAGATCAAATTCAAAGGTATGAGTTAGCTTTGAGCAAAGATGTATATTCATTTGTAGAGTTTTCAAAGAGAAAAGATGAATTATTAAAATTGCAAAAACAGAAAATAAACCTTATCGGAGATCAAAAAAATATCAAAATAGACCTATTTAATTCAAAACTAAGGAGTCCAATCGATGGTTTTATCCTTGGAATAAACACAAGAGTTGGTGAAAGGCCGCAAAATGAAGGAATTTTGGATATTGGTTCTAGTCAAAAAATGGAAGCTTTGATAGAGGTTTATGAATCTGATATTGATAGAGTCTTTATCTCTCAGAATGTTGAATTGATAAGTGAGAATGGAGGTTTTCAAAAAAACCTTAAAGGAAAGGTGATTAGGATTAGTCCTCAGGTAAAACAAAGAAAAGTTCTATCGACTGATCCAACTGGGGATGCTGATTCACGAATTATCGAGGTGCTAGTAAAACTAGATCAAGATTCTATAGATATTGTTCAAAACTATGCAGGAATGAAAGTGATTGCAAAATTTATTCCCTAATGAGTTTTTCTTTTTTAAAATTTAGAAAAATACCATTAGCCTGGTTGTTATTAACTAGGCAACCTCTACGGTTAGCAGTTGCCATAGCTGGAATTAGTTTTGCAGGAATTTTGATGTTTATGCAATTAGGTTTTAGAGATGGTTTATTTGACACTAGCGTAACTATTCATAAACTTCTAGATGCCGATCTTGTTTTGATAAGTCCCAGATCAAAAAGTTCTATAAGCATGAGTGGATTCCCAAAAAGAAGATTAATTCAAACTCTCGCAGTAGAAGAAGTTGAAAAAACTGCTCCCGTTAATCTAAATTATCTACTTTGGAGAAATCCCGAAAATCTTAAAACTAGATCAATACTTGCATTAGGTTTTAATCCCTACGATTCACTTCTTTTAGATGAGGGATTCTCAAATAAAGCTTATAAATTGAGAAATCCATCAAGAGTTCTTTTTGACAAACTATCTAGACCTGAATTTGGACCGATTGAAGAATGGTTCTTATCTGAAAAAAAAGTTGAGACTGAGGTTGCTGGAAAAAGAGTAATTGTTGAGGGCCTTGTGGAGTTGGGACCATCTTTTGGGGCAGATGGTAATTTGATAACTAGTCGAGAAACCTTTTTAAGACTTTTTCCTGCTAATCCCCCTGGCAGTATAGAAATTGGTTTGGTAAAGCTAAAAAAAGGATCTGATCCTGAATTGATTTCAAGGATTTTAAATAGCTCACTCCCAAATGATGTTAGGGTTCTTACAAAAAATCAATTTATAGAATTTGAGAAGAATTATTGGAAAAATAGTACTGCAATAGGTTTTATTTTTAGTTTGGGAGCATTGATGGGTTTCGTTGTAGGGTGTGTGGTTGTTTATCAAATTCTTTATAGTGACGTTACAGATCACCTCCCAGAGTACGCCACCTTATTGGCAATGGGGTATAGACTTAAGTCCCTTTTCTTTGTTGTAGCCAGAGAGGGGGTTATATTGGCATTGTTTGGTTATTTACCTGCTTATTTCTCTGGTCAAATACTTTACTCAATTATAAGAAGTTCTACCAAGCTCCCAATAATAATGGACGCAGATAAAACTATTTTAATTTTTGTATTAGTTTTAGTGATGTGTATGGGGTCCGCCGCTGTTGCGATGCGTAAATTAGTTGACGCTGATCCTGCAGAAATTTTTTAATAATTGAAGATAAATGGTTAAAGCTAATAAATCAAAAAATAATGTTAAAAACCTTAAAACAGTTTCAATAAATAATTTGAGTCACTTTTATGGAAATAATGAGAATAAAAAACAAGTTCTTAATGACGTTAATTTAAATATTGATAAAGGGGAGTTGGTTCTTTTGAAAGGACCTTCTGGATGTGGCAAAACGACTCTATTAACATTAATTGGTGCCTTGAGAACCTGCCAAAGTGGAGATTTAACTGTATTAAATAATCAGTTAAATGGAGCATCAAGGAAAACTCGTCAGATTCTTAGAAGAAGTATTGGAATGATTTTTCAAGGTCATAACCTTCTGAGATGTTTAACAGCAGAACAAAATGTCCAGATGGGCGCCGATTTAATAAAAGGTTTAACATATTTGCAAAGACGTGAAATAGCAAGGAATTGGTTGTCAGCAGTAGGATTAGAAGAACATCATAAAAAGTTGCCAAATGACTTATCTGGTGGGCAGAAACAGAGAGTAGCAATTGCTAGAGCTTTATCTGCTAACCCAAAACTTTTATTAGCTGATGAGCCCACTTCTGCTTTAGATAGCGTCACAGGAAGAGAAATAGTAACCCTTTTAAGGAAACTAGCAAAAGAGCAAAATTGTTCTGTACTCATGGTGACGCATGATCCAAGAATTTCTGATATGGCTGATAGGATATTAAATATGGAAGATGGTAAAATATTTAAAGCTCATAGTGAGCTAATATAATTAAAAGTTAAAAATTTTATGTCTAAGAGAAGGAATCTAAAAAAAGAAAAGCAAGAACGTAATAGAGCCTATGCTAGAAAATTCAAAAAAAGGAAATTAAGAACTGATGGGAGACCTGATGGTGGAAACGTTACAGGTACAGCAAATAATGGCGGTGCAGCTGATTAGGGAATATCTTTTATTTTTATCTTTTGGAGTTCAATACATTATGCATATTTAAGACATAATCATGAATGTAAGTATTGTTATACCGACTTACAATAGATTACCTATATTACAGAAATGTCTATTTGCGCTTGAGAATCAAAATTTAAATACAAATGTCAGTAATTATGAAGTAATAGTAGTTGATGATGGATCAACTGATGGTACAACCTCATGGATAAATAAAAACAAAGCTAATCTCCCTCACGTTATTCTATTTCAGCAAGAACATGGAGGGCCTGCACTTGGAAGAAATCTGGGAGTGATTAAATCAAAATATGAAATTATTATATTCATTGATAGTGATCTTATTGTCTTAGAAAATTTTATAAATTGCCACGTAGAAAAATTACTGAACTCTTGGAGAAAAAATGATAAAAAATGTTTTACCTATGGCTCGGTAGTCAATACATCTAATTTTCTAAATCCTCAGAGTGAAAAACATAAAATAATGGATACTTCTTTTGCATACTTTGCTACTGGGAATGTAGCGATATCAAAAGAATTGATTTTAAGTTTGGGATTATTTGATACTTCTTTTAGTCTTTACGGTTGGGAGGATTTAGAACTTGGAGAAAGATTAAGAAAAATTGGGACAAAATTAATTAAATGCCCAAATGCAGTAGGTTTTCATTGGCATCCGCAATTTAATTGCGAACAAATAGATTCATTAATAGCTCAAGAAAAAGAGAGAGCAAAAATGGCTTTAGTGTTTTATAAGAAGCACCCAAATTTAAGGGTTAGATTTATGATTCAATTAACTCCTCTTCATAATTTACTTTGGCAAATTCTTTGCTTGGGAGGACTAATCAGTGTTGATAGAATCCTTCCTTTATTAAGATTCCTAGTAAATAGAAGAAGAAATAGACTTGCTCTTGAGATACTTAGGATCCCTCTTAATATGATTTACATTAAACAGTTAACCAAATCAAGATAAAAAACTTTTAAGAATACACATCACTTGCTAGAATAATTTAAATAAATTTCACACATCTGACAGTTTCGGGTGATTTTTAATATAAATTCCCCGTCAGATGGAGGCTAACCCGAAACCTTTTTAAATTATGGCTGTTGTATCACTATCTGAAATGATGGAAGCTGGTGCTCATTTTGGGCATCAAACTAGACGTTGGAATCCCAAAATGTCCAAGTATATATATTGTGCTAGAAACGGAGTTCATATTATTGATCTTGTTAAAACAGCATTGTGTATGAACAATGCATATAAGTGGACGAGAAATGCGGCAAAAAGTGGTAAACGTTTCCTATTTGTCGGTACAAAAAAACAAGCATCAGATGTAGTAGCTCAGGAAGCTACTAGATGCGGAGCTGCATATGTAAATCAAAGATGGCTTGGAGGCATGTTGACTAATTGGACAACAATGAAAGCAAGGATTGAAAGATTAAAGGATCTAGAAAGAATGGAAAGTAGTGGCTCAATAGAAATGAGGCCCAAAAAAGAAGCTGCAGTTTTAAGGAGAGAACTTGAGAGATTACAAAAATACTTAGGCGGACTAAAGGGCATGAGAAGATTACCAGACGTCGTTGTTTTGGTTGATCAGAGAAGAGAATCTAATGCAGTACTAGAGGCGAGGAAGTTAGATATCTCATTAGTTTCAATGTTGGATACAAATTGTGATCCCGATTTGTGTGAGGTACCAATCCCATGTAACGATGATGCCGTTAGGTCTGTGCAACTCATTTTAGGAAGACTTGCAGATGCTATAAATGAGGGCAGAAAGGGTTCTAATGCCGAAAGAAAAAATTAAATTTCAATTTAAACTTACTAATTACTATTTTTATTACTTCAAATGGGAAACATTACAGCAAAACTTGTAAAAGATCTAAGAGACAAGACTGGTGCAGGAATGATGGATTGCAAAAAAGCACTTAAAGAAACTGACGGAAATGTAGATAAAGCTTTGGAATGGTTAAGAAAGAAAGGGATAGCCAGTGCTGAGAAGAAATCGGGAAGAGTTGCTGCTGAAGGTTCAATTGGTAGTTATATTCATACTGGATCAAGAGTGGGAGTTCTACTAGAATTAAATTGTGAAACTGATTTTGTTGCTAGAGGTGATATATTCCAATCTCTTTTGAAGGATGTCTCAATGCAAGTAGCAGCCTGCCCAAATGTTGAGTATGTCTCAATTGATGAAATACCAGAAGATGTTGTTGAAAAAGAAAAGCAGATTGAAATGGGGAGAGATGATTTATCTGGAAAACCAGAGCAAATTAAAGAAAAAATAGTTGAAGGGAGAATAGCAAAAAGACTTAATGAGTTAGTTTTGCTTTCACAACCCTACATTAAAGATAGTTCTTTAACAGTTGAGGATCTTGTTAAACAAGCAGCTGCAAAAATTGGGGAAAATATCAAAGTAAGACGCTTTACAAGATATACCTTGGGAGAAGGGATCGAAAATAATCAGATGGACTTCGCTGAAGAGGTTGCATCAATGCAATCAAACTAGTTACTTGAATAATTTCAATAATTACATAGATACAGATAAAATTAATTCTCAATTAAAGAGAGCAGACATAAAAAAAAGAATATTAACTATAAATATCTATAGGGAATATGAACTTTATCTTAATCTCGTAAGAAATCTACTTTATATCTCTGTAGAAAAAGGCATTAACCAAATATATAGTTATCCAACAACTAATGATAATTTCTTGAATGAAAATGAATTTTGTAGTCTCCTTGAAAAAAAAATAAGTAAATTAATATTTACGAATTTGCCCTTACTAACAGTAGAACAATTAAAAATAAATGAAACTGAAAAAAATATAAATAAGAAAATTAATTTTACTATTTTTGATAGTTCCATAAAAATAATGGATGATCAAAAAGAAAAATTTCAATATGAAGATGGTTTTCAACTAAAAGAACCCATTTATTTCGAGATTACTGAAGACTTTTCAAATACTTCTGAATATTACCAAGCTCATAATTATGAGAGATTCGTATCACTTGATTTAGATAATAACCAAAATAATAATTATTTATCTAGAAACAATATTTTTGAAAATTTAGGAGTTGAAAAACAATTTATTTCCTCCTTACTTGAATTAATAGGAGAAGAAAACATGGAAAAACCAAGATATCAAGAGAAAGAAAATATCAATCAGATGGATAATTTACCAAAAAATCAGATTTTTAATGATTTTGATTTAATAGACAAGTCATTAGAAAATTTACTATTGAATCTTTCATATAATATTAATCAAGAATTATTCAAGGCAAATCTAATAAAAAAGATGATATCTAAAGATACCTTTGATTACTTAGTGGGCAAAAATTTTATGATAAAACATCCATATCCTTTTGTTGTTAATTTCGAATTAAACTTAAATCGGTCATCATTAATCGGTAATAATTTTCCAAGCATTTTTTTCTTCAATATATCTACTGTTGAGTTAGAGTTTAAAAATTTAAATCTTTCTATTCAAAGGAACAAAATAAATGAGCTAAAAAATCAATTTCAGCGTTTGATTAAAAAAGAGACATATTGGAGGCAAAAAGAAATAACTTTGAATAAGATACGTTGAAAAAATAATACTTTTTTCAAATGTGACTATTAGCGAAAATAATTATAAATTAATTAAAGATTGGATAAGGCCTCTTCAAAAATCTCTTACTATTGAAACTGAAAACAATTTTATTAATACTTTAGGAAGAGAAAAATATTTTAATGATTATTTGCATGAATCATTAAAAAAACTAGATAATCTAAACCTCTCAGACGAATATTTAAGGATATTTTATGAATTTTCTAAAAAATATTATGAATATAATAAATTAGATGAAAATCAAAGAAAAAGGTTAATTATAGATACAAGAAAAAATCTTTATAAACTAGGAAAAATTCTAGAAATAGAAAGTTCTAGTAATATTAGTAATAATGTTTTTCTGAATAAAGCTGATTCAAGTTTGTCTTTTGATTCAGATATTTCATTAATAAAAAATATAGGAAAAGTTTATAAAAATAAGCTTAATGAATTAGGAGTATTTCATATAAAAGATCTAATTAATTATTTCCCACGAACATATCTAGACTATACGAATAGAGTCAAGATAATAAATTTAAAACCAGATAATTTATACACGTGCATCGCAAACGTTAAAAGATTTTATATTCATAAGAGTAAAAAAAATAGTAATTTATCAATAATGAATATTGTAGTTTCTGATGAAACGTCTTCAATAAAGGTTACAAAATTTTTTTTAGGAAGAAGATTTAGATCTTACTCCTTCTTCACATCTCAAAAATCTTTGTATATTCCTGGAACCAAATTAGCAATTTCCGGTAAGGTTAAATTGACAGAGTATGGCAAAACTTTTGTAGATCCGCAGATTGAAATTCTTAAGGATAACAATGATAATTTTAATTTCTCAGGCAAAATATTACCATTGTATTCATTAGGTGAAGCTCTATCAAATATGAGTTTTATAAAACTTATGAAAAAGGTACTAATTTATGCAAAGGAATATCCAGAAATTTTAAATAAAAAGCAACTTGATTCATTATCTTTATTATCAAAAGGAGAGTCGTTGATTAATATTCATTTTCCACCAACTCAAGAAGCACTTGTTGAGTCAAAAAAACGTTTGGTTTTTGATGAGTTATTCCTACTTCAAATAAAGTTCCTACTTAGAAAAAGAAAGACGAATAAAAATTTAACTTCCCAACAATTACCTCAAAAGAAATCTTTATTAAAAGAATTTATAAATACTTTTCCTTTTGAATTAACAAAATCTCAAGAAAATGTTTTAAATGAAATTAAGAAGGATTTATCTAATCCCGTACCAATGTCTAGATTGCTTCAGGGAGATGTGGGAAGCGGTAAAACTATAATTGCAATAGCGTCTCTTTTACTTGTCATTGAAAAAAAACTGCAAGGTGCATTTATGGTCCCAACTGAGGTATTGGCAGAACAGCATTATAAAAATTTATTAAAATATTTGAATCCCCTTTTAGTTTCTGTTGAACTACTTACTGGGAATACTCCTCAAAAAAAGAGAAAAGAAATTCTCTCTAATTTGAACAATGGATTAGTTGATATACTCGTAGGTACTCATGCATTATTTGAGGATAAAGTTATCTTTAATGCATTAGGCATGGTTGTAATTGATGAACAACATAGATTTGGAGTTACTCAAAGAAATAGATTATTAAATAAAGGAGAAAATACTCACTTGTTATCAATGACAGCAACACCAATTCCAAGAACTCTTGCGCTTTCTATTTATGGTGATTTAGATGTGAGTCAAATTACAGAACTCCCTCCTGGGAGAGTTCCCATAACAACAAAAATAATTTCAGAAGATGATTTAACTAACTTGTTTAAGATTGTTGAAGCTGAGATTAATAAGGGAAAGCAAGCTTATGTGATTTTGCCACTTATAGAAGATTCTGAAAAAATGAATTTAAGCTCCGCAAAGAAAACATTCAAACATTTATCAGAAGAGGTCTTTTTTAACAAAAAAGTTGGACTATTACATGGGAAGTTAAGTTCACAAGAAAAGAATGAAGTAATTAATTCTTTTTTAAAGAATGAAATTAATATATTAGTTTCAACTACAGTAATTGAGGTTGGCATTGATGTGCCTAACGCCACAATTATGATTATATATAACTCGGACAGATTTGGATTGTCTCAGCTACATCAATTAAGGGGGAGAGTTGGTAGAGGATCAACAAAATCTTTTTGTTATCTGGTAACCCCCGATAAAAATGGATTAGAAAATAAACGACTTTGTGTTTTGCAAAAATCTAATGATGGCTTTTATATTGCTGAAAAAGACTTGGAGCTTAGAGGACCAGGCCAGATTTTAGGATACAGACAATCCGGATTGCCTGATTTTGTACTGGACAATTTACCTAACAATAAATTTCTTATTGATAAGGCTCGTGAAGAGGCTATTAAGGTTGTTAGTGATGATCCTGATTTAAAAGAAAATATTGTTTTAAGGAATATACTTATTGATAATTCTGATAATAAATTCATTCATGATTTCTTAAATTGAAAACTATCATTGTAATTTTTGATATATATGCCACTATAAATCAATTGTAATTTTCAATTGAAAATTTGGAATAAAATACCAATTAAAGATAATGGAGATAAATTAATAGCTATACCTAGTTGCCTAAAGTTTTTAGATCCCCACCCTTACTTTCATTTAGGAGCACCTTACAAAGATAAAACTTCTATTTGGAAATTAAGAGAGGAGGTTGTAAATAGATTATTAAAAGTAAATGATTGTTTGATATCAAAGAGTAGTTTTAACCTTTTAATTTATGACAGTTGGCGACCTTTAGAAGTCCAGGAATTTATGTTTAAAAGGGCATTTTTATTAGAGTGTGAAAAATCTGATGTTGATATTTCTTTTGAAAATATAAAATCTTATCCATCCATTTTAAAAAAAGTTGAAAAATTTTGGGCATATCCATCTCATGATATTAGGTGTCCTCCCCCTCATTCAACTGGGGGTGCATTGGATGTTTGTTTATCAGATAAAGACGGAAATCTTGTTGAAATGGGAAGTATGGTTGATCAAATGGATGAGACCTCAAATCCTTATTTTTATGCAAACATAAAGAATGAAAGAGCAATTATTTGGAATAGTAGAAGAAATTTATTAAGGGAAATTATGACTAAATTCGGATTTGCTCAACATCCAAATGAATGGTGGCATTTTAGTTATGGTGATCAATTATGGGCTTGGAAAAATAAAAAAGCAATTGCTCTCTATGGAAAAGTTTAAAATCTATTGATTTTCATTTAGTAAATTTAATATATAATTTTCATCTTGAGTATTTATAAAATCTCCGAAATCCAAATCCAAATTACTCTTCCAATTATCAAATAATGGTTGAAGAGTTTTTTCTAAATCATTAAGTTCCATTCTTTGTAAAAATGGTTTAGCCAGCCTTTGTAGATTTTTACTTCCCCCCAACCATAATTGGTATTTGTTTTGCCCACTTCCAACAAGTGCTAATTCGGCCATATAAGGCCTAGTACATCCATTAGGACATCCTGTCATTCTGAATAATATTGTCTTTTGTATTTTTAGATCTAATAGTAAATTTTCAATCCTTTTTAGTACATCAGGTAATATTCTTTCAGCTTCAGTCATTGCAAGACCACAAAGTGGTAAAGCAGGACAAGCTAAAGCGTGTCTTTGTATTTCATTAATGTTTTCTAAATTTTTGTATCCAATTTTTAGTAGAGATTTTTGAATTTCACCTTTGTTTTTATTGGGAATATTACAAAGTAAAATATCTTGATTAGGTGTGAGTCTTAAATCTAAATTATATTTTTTAACAATACTTGTGATGGTATTCTTCTTATCTCCAGATAATCTTCCTGATAATAATGGTAAACCCACGAAATGGGAGGTTTTATTTTGTTTATGCCAACCTAGGTAATCAATGAGAACCTTATCAGGTTCTTTTCTAATTTTTTTAATTTCTTTTTTGAAATACTTATCAGAAAGTATCTTTTTGAACCATTTAATACCTTTTCTATGAAGAAGATATTTCATTCTTGAATTTTTTCTTGATTTTCTATCACCATAATCTCTTTGAATAGCCACAATGCTTTGTATTAATTCATAAATGTCAGGTTCTTCAACATATCCAAGTGGATCTGCAATTCTGGCAAAGGTCTCCTCATTATTATGTGTGCGACCCATACCACCTCCAACATAGAAGTTGCATCCTTCTAAGTTCCCATCTTTAGAAGTAAAGGCAACTATTCCTATGTCATTGGTAAGAAGATCAACAGAATTGTCCCCAGGAACTGTCACGGCACATTTGAATTTTCTCGGTAAATAAGTTGAACCATAAAGAGGCTCATCTTTTATACCACTAAAAACATTATCTTTGAATTGGAGCTTTCTAATTTCTTCAATATCTTCGTCAGGCTTTATGGTGTACTCTAAATCTCCATCAGCCCAAAGCTCTAAAAAAGTGCCTTGGCCAGCCATAGGGGTGAGAAGATCTGCAACTTTTTTTGCCAATGCTCTTGCAATATTATAGTCTGGCGAATCAAATGGAGCCGCAGGGGCCATAACATTTCTATTAATGTCTCCACATGCAGCTAATGTGGAGCCCATTGAATTTACTATTGTTTGAATTACTTCCTTTAGGTTCTCCTTTCTGATTCCATGCATTTGAAAGGCTTGTCTTGTAGTGGCCCTAAGTGTTCCATTACCTAGTTTGTCAGATAATTCATCTAATGCTAAAAATAATTTCCCAGGGACTTCACCGCCAGGATTTCTTAACCTAAGCATCATTTGCCAATCTTTACTTTTGCCCGGCTTTCTGTTTTCCCTGTTATCTTGTTGATAACTACCATGAAATTTTAATAACTGAACTGCATCATTAGTAAAATGATCACTTTCATTGACTAATTCTGTAGCAAGTGGTTCCTTAAGGAATTGGCTACTTTTTTTAAAATTTTCAAATTTAGAGACTTCTAGTCCATTTGCTAAACAAACAGTCTCTTCCTTTGCAGAATTTTTTTTCTTTTTTACTTTCTCAACCTTGATCAAAGGACCAAAACATATCTCTTTTTATACATTAGCGAAAAGCTTATTTAACTGGTAGTAAATTATAGTAAGTTAAGTCATATTTTTTTCTTGTCTAAATATTTACTTGAGATAGGAACAGAAGAGTTGCCCGCAAAATTTTCTCATTCTGTTCTAGAGCAATTTAAATCTCTAATAGAATTTGAATTGGATAAAAAGTTAATCAAATTCGAACAAATAGTTGTTACCTCTACACCAAGGAGGATAGTTCTTCTTCTCGAAGGTTTAGTTGATTATGCAGAAGATAAGATAATAGAAAGAAAAGGGCCTAAAGCAAATTTAGCTTATTTAAATGGATATCCTACTAATGCTGCTTTAGGATTTGCTAATAGCTTAGATTTAGATGTAGGTGAGCTAGAAATAAAAAACACGGAAAAGGGTGATTTTGTATTTGGAAAGAAAATTGAGAAAGGACTATCAACAAAAATTTCTTTATCTTCGATTATCCCAAAATTAGTAAAGAGTCTTCAAGGTCCTCGATTTATGAAATGGGGTGCTGGGAACATAAAATTTTCAAGACCTATCAGGTGGATTGCCTCTATTTATAATGATGAAATTCTTGATTTTGAATTTGATGAATGTGATCCAAAAATCAAAATAAGTAATAAAACAAAAAGTCATAGGCTAATCAATGAAGTTTTAGAAGTTCAGAATCCTGATGATTTTTTTGAATTATTAAAGCGAAATAGAGTAATAGCTATTCGAAAAGAAAGAAAAGAAAAAATTGAAAGTTTAATAAATCAGGCATCTAAATCTTTAAATCTGAAACCTGACCTTTCAGAAGGATTACTAAATGAACTAACTGATTTAGTTGAATGGCCAGACTTAATTATTGGCAAATTTAGTAATGAATTTCTTGATCTCCCTGTTGAAGTTCTCTCAACAGTCATGAAAATTCATCAGAGATACGTTCCTCTTTTATTTAAAAACGAAAGTTTTTCTAAACTAGATTTAAGCTCTGAAAAAAATATTAGTACAACTTTTTGCGTTATTTCAAATGGTCTTGAAGAATCAAATAATAATATTGCCAAAGGTAATGAGAAAGTATTGAGGGCAAGGTTTTCAGATGCAAAGTTTTTCGTAGAAAGTGACAAAAAAGTTGCTTCAATCGAAAGAAATGAAAAGCTTAAATCTGTTTCATATTTGAAAGGACTTGGAAATATATTTCAGAGGGTAGAAAGGATAGAGGAAGTTGCTAAAAAAATTCTTAAATTTTTAAATGATAAGTCTTTAGAAGAAAAAAAAATAATAGAAGCTGCTAAATACTGTAAAAACGACTTATGTAGCGAAATTGTTTTCGAATTCCCTGAGCTGCAAGGAATAATGGGTGGTAAATATCTTAAATATGAGGGATTTAGTGAGGATGTTTGCTTGGCTGTCGCTGAACATTATTTACCTTGTTTTTATAAAGATGCTTTGCCCTCCACAATATATGGTGCAATAGTTTCCATAGCAGATAAGGTTGAAACTTTAATAAGTATATTTATTTCTGGTAAACGTCCCAGTGGATCATCTGATCCTTATGCTTTAAGAAGAAATTTGAATGGAGTGATTAAAATCATTTGGGATTATGAACTTGATTTTCCTTTAGATAAATTATTCAACGAACTTATTGATTTTTGGAAAATCGTATTTCCGAATTTAAGCTTCTCAAGAGAAACAGTATTTAATGATTTAAATGAATTTTTAGTTCAAAGAATTATTAGTCATCTAGAAGAAATATCACTTAGTAAAGAATTAATAAAGGCCGTTTGCTCTTCTGATGAATTATCTCAAAAAAGAGTATTGAATATTGTTGATCTTAAAAATAGGGTTTTTTCTATTATAAATTTTAACGAAAAGGATAATTTTGTTGAAATCCAGAAGGTAATTACTAGGGTAAGCAAATTAGCAAATAAAAGTGATATTTCAAGAGACGTTTTCTCAAGAAGAGATTATGTAAACACAAAACTTTTTGAAAAAGATTGTGAATTCAAAGTTTTTGAATTTATTGGAGAATTAGAAAAACTTTTTTCAGAAGGTTATTGCAATTATTTAGAACTTCTAAATTTGTTTGAGATTAATGTAAACACTATCGAGGACTTATTTGATAATGAAAAGGGAGTCCTAATAATGTCAGAGGATTTAAAAATAAGAAATAATAGACTTAATTTGTTGAGCTTAATTAGAAATTATTCTCTAAAAATAGCCGACTTTACACTTTTGAACTCTTAACTTTAATTCCTCCCTTTATTGAATAATTTTCTAACATTTTTTCTACTTCTTTATTTTCTCTAACAGCACTATCAACGGGTTTATATTTTAGAGGTGCTAGGGCTTTCCCTCTTAAAATCGAACCAAGTGTAAGCATTGTAATTTTAAGTTGCTGTAATGGTTTCATGGAGACAACTCTTTTGTATAAGTAACTATCAAAAGTAAGTCTTTGAACATCCATGTCATCACACATCTCAACAAAGGCTTCTCTAGCAGAATCATTTCTGTAGAAAATATTTTGAAGGATTTCTAGCACCTTATAAGTTGTGCCATATTTTTTATCCCATTTTTTAAGATAGTTTTTTAAATCTTTTTCTGATGGAATTACCTGACCATTTTTTGATGCTTCAACAATTTCTTCAGCACACATTCTTCCGCTTTTTGCAGCAAAATAAATACCCTCTCCAGAACTTTTTGTAACATAACCAGCTGCATCACCAACCAATGCCATTCTCCCAACTACCCTTCTTGGCCTTGGATGCTCTGGGATAGGGTGAGCTTCTACCTTTATTACTTCACCATTAACAAGTCTTTTCTTTGCTCTATTTCTTACACCCTCTTGAAGTCCTTTAATTAATGACTGGTTCTTTTGCATGGTTCCAGTGCCCACAGCAACATGATCATATTTAGGAAATACCCATCCATAAAAATCAGGAGAAACATCAGTTCCTACATACATTTCAGCAAGATCTTCGTAGTAACTCATTTCTTCTTTAGGCAATTTAATTCTTTCCTGAAATGCTATAGCTACTTTGTAATCACCTGCATCCATTGCTTTTGCAACTCTGCTATTGGCTCCATCAGCTCCGATCAAAAGGTCAACAGTAAGTTCTTTGAGTTCCCCTTTTTTATCTCCATTCGTAAAATCTGAGTAGGAAAGCTTATATGGTCCTTGATTATTATCGCCAGTATCAATAGAAGTAACTAATCCATTTATTAATGTAGCACCTAGATCTGATGCTCTGTTGCGCATAAAGGCATCCATAACTTCTCTTCTACACATACCAATAAACTCATTATCACTTTTCCCATAAACTCTATCTAAACTTATATCTACTTCTCTATTTGATGGAGATATCATTCTCATATGCCTTACTTTTCTATCGATAATTGACTCAGGCAAATCAAATTCTTCGACCATGCAAAGTGGAATTGCTCCTCCACATGGTTTCGCATTATCTAATTTTCTCTCGAAGAGCCAAGTTTTTATTCCAGCTTTAGCAAGTATTTCTGCTGCACATGAACCACTTGGACCTCCACCAATAACAGCTACCCTCAACATATGAAAAAAAATAATACTGTATATAAAAAATACATCTTTTTTGCTTATAAAAGTGCATTTCTTAAAATAATAGTTAATATCGAAATATCTTTTCCAAATTCACTTCTAAATATTGGAACTAAACAAAGATATCGATCAATTTGATATACCACTTGCCAAAAGAACTTACTTAAATAATCCAAATTCAACATTATTAAAAAAACTATTAATATTTTCTCTATTTCTTTTTCTTATCTTTTCTGTTGCTGCATTGAAATTAATTAAAAATAAAGAAATAGGATCTCTTGATAATCTCAATTTTCAGGCTCTGAAAAATCACGACCATAGGATTTTAGGTCATTTACCCTATGCGGAAATTCCTAAGGAGAAACTAGTTTTAATTGAGCCTAATATTGAAGTTCATATGGATATGCGCGATTCTCTACTGAAGATGAGAGAAGAAGCCAAAAAGGATGGGATATATTTAGTCTTCTTGAGTGGTTATAGATCAATAAATTTGCAAAACGATATTTTTTATTCTTTAAAATCTATTAGAAATCAAGAAGCGGCAGAAAGAGCTAGAGTTTCAGCCCCCCCAGGGTATTCCGAACATAGTACAGGTTTCGCAATCGATATTGGTGATGCTACTCAAAGAGAGACAGACTTTGAAACCGGCTTCGAAAATACTGACGCCTTTAGATGGTTAATAAAAAATGCGGCTAAGTTTCACTTTAAGTTATCGTTCAACAAAGATAATAAATATATAGATTACGAACCCTGGCATTGGAGATATGAGGGGTCAATTGAAGCATTAAAAGTTTTTGAAAGCTCAAATAGAAAATCAAATCTAATTGATTAATTTAATCATTCAATAAATTATATTTTTCAAAGTCTTAAAGAGAAAATTCTCATAATAAGCATTCTTTGAGTTAGCCTTAATAAAATCAATCTAATTATTTATATAAATTCTATAAATGTCATCTTCGATAAAAGAAATTAGAAATGTTGCAATTATTGCTCACGTAGATCATGGGAAAACAACTCTTGTAGATGCATTGTTATCTCAATCAGGAATATTTAGAGACAATGAAGTTATCCCTACATGTGTAATGGATTCAAATGATCTTGAAAGAGAAAGGGGGATAACAATTCTCTCGAAAAATACTGCAGTTAACTACAAAGATACCAGAATTAATATTATAGATACACCTGGACATGCTGACTTTGGAGGAGAAGTTGAAAGGGTTTTGGGAATGGTTGATGGTTGTCTGCTTATTGTTGATGCAAATGAGGGACCTATGCCTCAAACAAGATTTGTTTTAAAAAAAGCATTAGAAAAAGGACTTAGGCCTATAGTTTTTGTAAATAAAATTGATAGACCACGAGTAGTACCAGAAATAGCAATTGATAAGGTCCTTGATTTATTTTTGGAGTTAGGTGCTGATGATGATCAATGTGATTTCCCTTATCTTTTTGGGAGTGGCTTATCTGGTTTCGCAAAAGAAGAGATGGAATCTAATAGTGACAATATGATGCCTCTTTTTGAAGCTATTATTAGACACGTTCCTCCTCCAGTAGGTGATTCTAATAAGCCTCTTCAGCTACAAATAACTACTTTGGACTATTCTGATTTCTTAGGCAGAATAGTAATTGGGAAGATCCACAACGGAACTATAAAAAATGGCCAACAGGCTAGTTTAATTAAAGAAAACGGAAAAACTATTAAAGGTAAGGTTAGTAAGCTTTTAGGATTTGAAGGATTACAAAGAATTGATATAAATGAAGCATTTGCAGGTGATATTGTTGCTGTTTCTGGTTTCGATGACGTCAATATTGGTGAGACCATAGCATGTCCCGATTCTCCTCATCCTCTTCCATTAATCAAAGTTGATGAACCTACCTTAAATATGACTTTTGTTGTCAATGATTCACCATTCGCGGGTAAGGAAGGGAAATTTGTTACTAGTAGACAATTAAAAAATAGATTGGATAGGGAACTTTTAACAAATGTTGCCCTGAGAGTAGAAGAAACTGATTCTCCTGACAGGTTCTCAGTTTCAGGAAGAGGAGAATTACATCTAGGGATATTGATTGAAACTATGAGAAGAGAGGGGTTTGAGTTTCAAATCTCACAACCTCAAGTAATTTTCAGAGAAATTGATAATGTTGAATGCGAGCCTATAGAGACTTTGGTTTTAGATGTGCCTGAAGTATCTGTTGGTTCTTGCATCGAAAAACTTGGATCTAGAAAGGCAGAGATGAAAAACATGCAGACAAGTTCAGATGGTAGAACTCAATTAGAATTTCTAGTCCCATCTAGAGGATTAATTGGATTTCGCGGGGAGTTTGTAAGGATAACCAGAGGTGAAGGTATCATGAGCCATTCGTTTTATGAATATAAACCTAAAACAGGAGACTTTGAAACTAGAAGGAATGGCGTTCTTATAGCTTTTGAGGAAGGTGTAGCTACATTTTATGCTTTAAAGAATGCTGAAGATAGGGGAGTATATTTCATTAAACCTGGAGTTAAAGTTTATAAAGGAATGATAATTGGAGAGAATAATCGACCTCAAGATCTTGAGTTGAATATATGTAAAACTAAGCAGTTGACTAATATGAGATCTGCAGGGGCAGAAGAACTTGATACTTTGCAGTCACCTGTGGATATTACCCTTGAAAGAGCACTCGAATATATTGGTCCAGATGAAATGCTAGAGGTAACACCGGATTCAATAAGAATGAGAAAAATAAATAAAAAGAAAAAGAATTAGTAATTGCTTTAATGAACGAAGAAAGTACAAAAAGTTTTCAAGATTCCCTTTTTACAGCTTTAAATCTTTTTAACAATCATGAATGGTACGAGGCTCATGACGCTTTTGAAGAAATATGGAATTCCGTAGATGGCGACGAAAGACAAGTTATCCAAGGAATTTTACAAGTATCTGTTTCTCAGTTTCACTTAAGTAAAGGTAATTTAAATGGAGCTACTATTTTGCTTGGAGAGGGTTTAGGCAGAATAAAAACTAGAACCAAGATTGATTTAGGGATTGATCTAGAATCCTTTTGCCAATGTTTGGAAGATTTATTAAGGAAATTACAATATGGAGAACTATTAAACGAGAACGATAAGCCTTTTTTGAAACCTCTTTGATGAATATATCTTTATCTTCAATTAAATTATTATTATGTATTTAATTTTTTTTCAAGAAAGTAAGGAATCTAATCGATCTCAAGGAAAATGAACCTAAATATTCATAATGTATCCCTTTCAATTAAAGGAAGATTAATTGTAAATGATGTTTCAATAACTGTTAATCCAGGGGAAGTTGTAGGTTTGATGGGACCTAATGGTGCTGGGAAAACTACAACTTTTAATCTTGCAGTTGGGAATATAAAACCAGATAAAGGTGAAATTTTAATGAATGGGAAAAATATAACCAGTCTTCCTCTACCAATTAGATCAAGACTTGGGTTAGGGTACTTAACTCAGGAAGCGAGTATATTTAGAGACCTCACAGTTAAGGATAATATAGATTTGGCTTTACAAAATTCATCTTATAGTAGAGCAGCGATAAGAAATAGAAGAGAACAATTAATTAATGAATTTAATTTGAATAACTTTGTAGATAATTACGGTTATCAACTTTCAGGAGGAGAGAGGAGGAGGTGTGAAATTGCAAGGGCTCTCACTGTAGGTAGAAAAGGACCTAGATATTTGTTATTAGACGAACCTTTTGCTGGGATAGATCCTCTAGCTGTTAATGATCTAAAGAAACTAATTCTAAAATTAAGTAGTGATGGGGTTGGGATTCTCATTACAGACCATAATGTCAGAGAAACCCTTCTAATTACTAACAAATCATATGTATTAAGTGAAGGAAAAATTTTAGCTAACGGTTCATCAAGTGAATTGGCTGATAATCCAATAGTCAAGAAGTATTATCTAGGAGATGATTTCAAACTTTGAAATGCTTTTTTTTAAATTAATTAAAACTTTATTATTAAAGATTTACTCATATGAGAATGATTTTAATTATTATTTGGTTGTCGTTGAATATTAAAACTTGAGAATTTTCTAGAAATGATACTAGATAATTTTTTTAAAAATTTAATATATGAGCCGGTTTCAGTTTTAGGCCTTTTAGTTTTTTATTTTTTATTAATTAACTTACCAATATCTTTGGGTGCAGTTTTTAAAAAAAAGGCTTCTTCTACTGTAAGATTCATTACGATTTTAGTGAACTTATTAATAACATTACAATTACTTTTTAGGTGGTCAATTTCTGGGCACTTTCCTATTAGCAATTTGTATGAATCTCTTTACTTCCTTACTTGGGGTATCACATTAGGTCAACTATTAGTTGAAAGAGAATACCAAGCTCCAATAATTCCCTCAATTGCTATACCTATTGAGTTACTAACTGTGGCTTTTGCTTGTTTTGTTTTGCCTGAGGATTTGAAATTATCATCCAATTTAGTTCCAGCTTTAAGGTCTAGTTGGTTAGTAATGCACGTTAGCGTAGTAATGCTTAGTTATGCAGCATTAATAATAGGTTCTTTACTTTCTATGTCCGTTTTGTTTCTCAATAAAAATAAGCCACTTCAAATCAGAAGTAGTTCTATAGGTATAGGAGGATTTAAACTTTCAAATAGCTATCCCGTAAATGATTTAGTTGAACCTATTGAATTTTCTCATTCAGAAGAATTAGATACGTTAAGTTATCGTTCTATATTAGTAGGTTTTGTTCTTTTGACTCTCGGTTTAATTTCGGGTGCAGTTTGGGCTAACGAGGCCTGGGGCACATGGTGGAGTTGGGATCCAAAAGAAACATGGGCATTTATCTCATGGTTGTTTTATGCTGCTTATCTGCACATGAGAATAAGTAAGGGTTGGCAAGGACGCAAACCAGCATTATTAGCATCTACAGGCTTTTTAGTTGTTTTAGTATGTTATTTAGGAGTTAATTTTTTAGGAATAGGTTTGCATAGTTATGGATGGATATTTGGGTGATTTCTTAATCATCCAGAATATTTATTGAGGTTCAGAAAGAACATTCCCTTTTTGTGCTTCTTGTGCAACTTTTCTCAAGTCATCACATCCTTCTTTTAATGTTGGGTAAGCAAACATTCCGCTACCTGCAATAAAACAATTAGCACCAGCATCGGCACATTGTGAAATAGTCCAATTTGCTTTTATCCCTCCATCAACTTCAATGTCGACATCTAAGTTTTTTTCGATAATAAAGTTTCTTATTTCTTTTATTTTATTAAGCATTGTTGGTATATAAGCTTGTCCTCCAAAGCCAGGATTAACTGTCATAACCAAAACATGATCAACCATATCCATTATGTTTTTAATCATTTCAAAAGGAGTATGAGGGTTCAATGCAACAGAAGGAGATCCTCCTAAATCTCTTATCCTTCCTAGAACTCTATGCAAATGAATATTTGCTTCGGCATGAGCTATTACTACTCCTGGTTCACCATTTGCCCCTTTTGTAGCGTTTACATAAGATTCAAGCATTGTTTCACAGTTGTACTGGCTTACCATTAATTGAGTTTCAAAAGGGACATTGCAATATTTCCTGCATGCAGCAATCATTTCAGGACCAAATGTAAGATTTGGTACGAAATTTCCATCCATTACATCAAATTGAATTCTATCTACCCCAGCTTCCTCAAGCTCTTTCACACATGCCCCCATATTTGCCCAATCTGCTGGTAAAACTGAAGGAATTATTTGAATTGGTCTATTTGCACCAGTTAAATTTGCTTGATTTGACTCAGTCATTTAATTTTTAAAATATTTAATAAAGATACTATATTTAGTTGTTTATTCCTAATTTCAAGTCACGGCCTGATAAAGTAACAGCTGTAAAGAGTTAAAAAAAGCTTACTAGCATAATAATTCTCATAAAAAATTGCATTTTATATGAGATCATACTCAAAACCTTTTAGAAAATCCTCAAAATTTAATTGTGAATCAAACTTTAATTCAAGAAATTCTCGAAGTTGTCGAGCAAGCAGCTATTGCCTCAGCAAAACTAACAGGACTTGGTCAAAAAGATGAAGCTGATGCTGCAGCTGTCGAAGCAATGAGATTGCGAATGGGCAAAATTGAAATGAAAGGGAAAATTGTTATTGGAGAAGGTGAAAGAGATGAAGCACCCATGCTTTACATAGGTGAAGAGGTTGGCAGTGGAAATGGCCCAGGGGTTGACTTTGCCGTAGATCCTTGTGAAGGAACTAATCTTTGTGCGAATAATCAAAGGGGTTCTATGGCGGTTTTAGCTGCCTCTGATACGGGTGGTCTTTTCAATGCTCCTGATTTTTACATGAACAAATTAGCAGCGCCTCCTGCTGCCAAAGGTAAAGTTGATATTAGAAATTCAGCTACTGAAAACTTGAAGATATTAAGTGATTGCTTGGGCCTTTCTATTGATGAGATTACTGTAGTTGTAATGGATAGAACTAGACATAAAGATTTAATTAAAGAGATTCGAGGATGTGGTGCAAAAGTACAACCGATTTCTGATGGTGATGTTCAAGCTGCGATTGCATGCGGTTTTGCAGGAACTGGAACACATTGCTTGATGGGTATAGGTGCAGCTCCAGAGGGTGTTATTTCAGCTGCTGCGATGAGAGCTCTCGGCGGACACTTTCAAGGACAACTAGTTTATGATCCTGCAATCGCTCAAACTTCTGAATGGGCTGATTACACAAAAGAAGGAAATATAAAACGTCTTAATGAAATGGGCATAACAGATATAGATAAAATCTATGAAGCAAATGAATTGGCATCGGGAGAAAATGTTGTTTTCGCTGGAAGTGGAATAACTGATGGATTATTATTTGACGGAGTTAAATTTGAAAGGGATTGTGTTAGAACAAGTAGTTTAGTTATTAGTACATTAGATAGTACTGCAAGGTTCACAAATACTGTCCATATTAAAGATGGTGCTAAGAGTATCAGCCTTTAAAAATTCACTTTTGATTTTATGCATATTGTTGTCGTCGGACTAAGTCATCGCACGGCACCTGTCGAAGTGCGTGAGAAGTTAAGTATTCCTGACCAATCCATAACAGAGTCATTGAAAGCATTAAAAGCTTTCTCTGATGTATTAGAGGTGTCAATTTTAAGTACTTGTAATAGGCTGGAAATATATGCGCTAGTAAAGGATAAAAATACTGGAATTTCATCTATTAAAGAATTCATATCAGAATATTCTGGAATTATTTTTGAAGATTTAAATCCACATCTTTTTTGCTTTAGACAGGAAGAAGCAGTTTTGCATTTGATGAAAGTCTCGGCAGGACTCGATAGCCTCGTTTTAGGGGAAGGACAAATCCTTTCGCAGGTAAAAAAAATGATGAGATTAGGTCAAGAGAATCAATCTACTGGACCAATTCTTAATAGATTATTAACTCAATCAGTTAGTACAGGTAAAAAAGTAAGATCCGAAACAAATTTAGGAACTGGAGCTGTGTCAATCAGTTCAGCAGCAGTAGAACTAGCTCAATTAAAAATTGGACAAGAAAAGGGTTTTGATACTCTTGTAAGTTTGGAATCAGAGAACGTTCTTGTTGTTGGCGCCGGACGAATGAGTAGGCTTTTAATAACTCATTTAAAATCAAAAGGATGTCATAAACTTATCCTTTTAAATAGAAATATTGATAGAGCATTAAATCTTGCTCAAGACTTTCCTGATCTAGAGATTGTTTGTAAAGGGTTAAACGAATTAGAAGAAAACATATCATTATCTTCCCTTGTTTTCACCAGTACTGCCTCTGAAGAGCCAATTATTGATCTCACAAAAATTGAAAAAATAAAATTGAGTAATAGACTTAAATTTATTGATATTGGTGTACCGAGAAATATATCTAATGATGTTAAACAACATGAATTTGTTAAATCATTTGATGTTGATGACTTACAAGAGGTTGTTTCAAGAAATCAAGAATTTAGACAGAAAATAGCAAAGGAAGCGGAATCTTTAGTAGAAGAAGAAAGGATCATTTTTCTAGAATGGTGGGCAAGTTTAGAGGCCGTTCCAGTAATTAATAAACTTAGATCAGATTTGGAGTTAATTAGAAAAGAGGAATTGCAAAAAGCACTTAGCAGAATGGGACCAGATTTTTCGGCTCGAGAAAGAAAAGTTGTGGAAGCTTTGACTAAAGGAATAATTAATAAAATACTTCATACGCCGGTCACCAAGTTGAGAAGTCCTCAATCAAGAGAAGAAAGACAAGTTTCTTTGAAAATCGTTGAAAAATTGTTTTCTTTGGTAGAAGAGGATTAAAAGAACTAACTTTTTTCGATTTATATTAAGTTTTTCCAGTGATTTTTCGAAATACCTTTGTAAACTGACCATTTTTATTTCTAAATATGCCCATAATCAGTTACCTTAAGTAGTTGTATATCTACCTCCATTAGATTGAATGAAGCGTGTGTTGGCCATAATCCTCGGAGGAGGAAAAGGTTCTAGACTTTACCCTCTAACAAAAATGAGGGCTAAACCTGCTGTGCCATTGGCAGGTAAGTATCGTTTGATTGATATTCCGATTAGTAATTGTATAAATTCAGGCATTGAAAAAATGTACGTATTGACCCAGTTCAATAGTGCATCTCTAAATAGACATATAGGAAGAACCTATAATTTAAATGGTCCTTTTGGCCAAGGATTTGTGGAGGTTTTAGCTGCACAACAGACTCCTGATAGTCCGAAGTGGTTTGAAGGTACTGCTGATGCTGTAAGAAAATACCAATGGTTATTTCAAGAATGGGATGTTGATGAATATTTAATATTGTCAGGTGATCAACTGTACAGAATGGACTACAGTTTATTTGTTCAACATCATAGAGATAATGGTGCTGATTTAACTGTTGCAGCTTTGCCTGTTGATGAAGCTCAAGCAGAAGGTTTTGGCCTAATGAGAACCGATGATGTAGGAAATATAAAAGAATTTAGTGAAAAGCCCACTGGAGAAAAGTTGAAGGCTATGGCAGTAGATACTTCAAAATTTGGATTAAGTAAGGAGTCAGCTGCCGAAAAACCATATCTAGCCTCTATGGGGATTTACGTTTTTAGCAGAAATACTCTCTTCGATCTTCTAAATAAATTTCCTAATTATACGGATTTTGGTAAGGACATAATTCCAGAAGCCCTCAATAGAGGCGATATTCTTAAAAGTTATGTATTCGATGATTATTGGGAAGATATCGGCACAATTGGGGCATTCTTTGAGTCAAACCTTGCATTGACTGAGCAACCAAAACCTCCATTTAGTTTTTATGATGAGAAATTCCCAATTTATACTAGACCTAGATTTTTACCCCCTTCTAAACTTGTAGATGCTCAAATTACTGATTCAATTGTTTGTGAAGGCACAATCTTGAAGTCATGCAGTATTTTACATTGTGTTTTAGGAGTAAGAAGCAGGATTGAAAGTGACTCGGTTCTTGAGGATACTCTTGTTATGGGAGCCGATTTCTTTGAATCCCCTGAAGAGAGGATTGAATTAAGAAAAGGGGGCGGAACGCCTCTTGGAGTAGGTGAAGGGACTACTGTAAAAAGAGCAATTCTTGATAAGAATACAAGAATTGGTGATAATGTCGTGATCATTAATAAAGATCGAGTAGAAGAGGCAGATAAGCCAGAATTAGGCTTTTATATCAGAAATGGAATAGTTGTAGTAGTTAAAAATGCAACTATTGCAAACGGAACTTTTATTTAAATCTTTTCCATCATTTTTCGCTGACATAAGTATTTTTTTTGAGCAATTTTGTTGAGTTGCAGGCAAACTGTATTTATTGAGTTTTTTAATTTTTATGTCCAAGGCACATTTTGGTTTAATAGGTCTTGGTGTTATGGGCGAAAATTTAGTTCTTAACGCAGAGAGAAATGGATTTTCTAGTGTAGTTTTTAATAGGACTTTCTCAAAAACCGAAGAATTTTTACAAGGTCGTGGCCTTGGGAAGAATATAGAAGGAGCTGAAACTCTTCAAGAATTTGTTAATAAGCTAGAGAGACCTAGAAGAATTCTAATGATGGTAAAAGCTGGGCCCGCAACAGATGCTGTCATTGATAATATTTCTGGATATCTCGAGGAAGGCGATTTATTAATAGATGGCGGCAACTCTCAATTTAAAGATACAGAAAGAAGGGTGAATACTCTTGAAAGTAAAAGTTTTGGATACATTGGGATGGGAGTATCTGGAGGGGCCAAAGGAGCTTTAGAGGGTCCAAGTATGATGCCCGGTGGTACTAAGGCTTCATATGATGCAATAGAAAGCTTATTAACAAAAATGGCTGCCAAAGTTGAAGACGGACCATGTGTTGCATATGTTGGACCAGGAGGCTCGGGTCATTTTGTGAAAACTGTTCATAACGGAATTGAATATGGAATTGAACAAATACTTGCAGAAGCTTATGACCTTATGAAGAGAGTCAAAGGTATGAATGGTCAGCAAATGTCAGAGGTATTTGGTATTTGGAATAATACTGATGAATTAGCTTCTTATCTTGTTGAGATAACAGAGATTTGTCTAAATACAAAAGATGAGATAACTGGGGATGATGTCGTGGAAAAAATATTAGATAAAGCTGGCCAGAAAGGTACAGGGTTATGGACTGTTGTAAGTGCTCTAGAACTGGGGGTATCAGTCCCAACTATTTATGCATCTTTAAATGCAAGAGTAATGAGTTCTTTAAAAGAGCAACGTAGTGAGATTGAAAAAACTATTCCATCTAAAGAGATAGAGGATTTTGATTTAGGAAATATATCAGATGGAATGAAACCTTTATTTGATGCTGTAGTCCTTGCCACAATAGCTAGCTATGCCCAGGGTATGGACATTTTAAGAGAAGCATCTGCAGTATATAACTATGGTTTGAATATGCCGTCAATTGCTCAAATATGGAAAGGTGGTTGCATAATTAGATCAAAATTGTTAAGTAAAATTCAAGATGCTTATAACAAAGACCCTAATCTAAAAAATTTAATTTTTGATGATTGGTTCAATAATGAAATTGCGACAAGATTAGATAACTTAGCTAAAGTTGTTTCTTTATCCACAAAAGCTGGTATACCAGTCCCATGTCTATCCAGTACCTTAGATTATTTGAATAGTTATAGAACCAATAGACTTCCTCAGAATCTTGTTCAGGCAATGAGGGACTGTTTTGGCTCTCATACATATGAAAGAATTGATAAGGAAGGTAGTTTTCATACTGAATGGATGAAATGATTGAAGAGGTTAAAAATGGATATAAACTTCACATATACAATGACAAGTTAGAGCTATCTACAGCAGTTTTTAAGTTTATTGAAAGTCACATTATTCATACTTTAAAAAAGAAAGACAGGTTCAAATTTTGTGTAAGTGGAGGTTCAACTCCTAAATCTGTCTATAAGCTTTTATCAAAAAGTGATCTTAGATGGGATATGGTTGATGTCTTTTTAGGGGACGAAAGATGTGTTGATCCAAATTCAGAATTGAGTAACTCGTTAATGTTGAAGAATTCATTGTTAACTAATTTTGGATCTAAAGCTTTTTTTTATGAGATTTTCAATGATTTAAATTCTGATGATGAAGCTATAAAAAATCAATTTATTTCTAAATTATTTGAAAAATGCGGACTAAATCCTCCAACTTTTGATTTAACATTATTAGGTCTTGGAGACGATGGTCATACAGCCTCACTATTCCCTTATCAAAAAAATAATAATATAGATGATTTTGTTATTTTTAATGAAGGTAAAGGTTTAAAAAGAATTTCATTAACTCCAAAGGTTCTTTCAGCTTCTTCAAAGATTGTATTTTTAGTTAGTGGAGCTTCTAAAAGAATTGCTCTTGAGAGGTTATTAGATGAAAAAGAGCCACCAGATAGAACACCATCAAAATTAATAAAATCTATTAATCAAATTTCAATATTTTGTGATCAGGAATCAGCAAAAGAATTGGAAATTTAGTTAAAGTCTATTAATAATTTAAATTATTTAATGAGTAAGAAAAAATTTTTATTCCAGAAAAAGGAGTTCGATGGTTGGAAAACATTAAATGATACTATCATGGGCGGATCAAGTTCAGCTTTTTGTGAAATTTCAAATTCGGGTTTGATATTAAAGGGTAATATTGTCGAGAAAGCAGGAGGATTTGTTAGTTGTAGATCGTCTATATATAAACCTTCCTTAAATGTATCTGAGTATTCATCCTTTCAATTAAATATTGATGGACAAGGAAGAACTTTTAAATTTGCAGTCGCTTGTGAAGATGATCTACTAGGACTAACCGAATTTATTCCGGGTGGACTTAGATGGATTAAATCATTCCCAACAAAAAAATTTGGAACAACAAATGTTCAAATTCCTTTTAGTGAGTTAAAACCTTCAGTAAGAGCTAATAAAGTACGTTTTCCATTTAAATTCAAGCCATCTAAAATTAAAAGATTGCAACTGCTACACTCTAAGTTCGGTGATGATGGATTACTTAATAATGAGTTTAGACAGGGTTCCATAAAAGTTTTAATTAAATCAATAAGTGTTATTTGAAAATCCATCTAAAAATATAGAGAGCTTAATCGCTAAGTCAGCAGATTTAACAAATAAACCTTTTGTTCATTCTGTAGTAAAAATAAATGGTGAATACGAATTCGAAGATGAAGATATTGATTTAACAGTTAATATCTTATGTCGTGATAAAGAAGGTAAAAGATTAGAAATTTATGATATTGAATTAGAACTTTTTAAATCAAATAAAGAGTTGGTTTTAGTAATCTCTAAGCTTAAGTTCCCTAATGAACCAATATTGTGGTGTGGAGTTAAAACATTATGGATGGATAGCAATAATGGAAAAAAATGCAACTCACCAAAATACAGTGCTAGATTGGAAAATTTAGCAAATAGGATAAAAAGTTTTATTGATTAAGAAAATAAAATTTGAGCTGATTTATAAATCAGTAACAGCCCCTAAACTTGATGTGCTTACGATTTTCGAATATTTTGAAAGTATCCCTCTTTTATATTTTGGCGTAGGTTTTACCCAATCTTTTTTTCTTTTTTCTAATTCTTCGTTAGATAAATCAACTTCAATTAGTTGCTTTACAGCATCTACTGTAATTAAATCACCTTGTTTTATTAGAGCAATATTTCCGCCTACAGCAGCCTCAGGGGCTATGTGACCCACAACCAGACCATAAGTGCCACCGCTAAATCTGCCATCGGTAATTAAAGCCACCTTCTCTCCAAGGCCTTGACCAACAATTGCAGATGTTGGAGCTAACATCTCTCTCATACCTGGTCCTCCTACAGGCCCTTCGTTTCTAATGACAACAACATCACCAGCTTTGATATCATTATTCAAGATCGATTTTAAACAATCCTCTTCACTTTCAAAAATCTTTGCTGGACCGGTTAATACAGGGTTTTTCACTCCGCTAATTTTGGCTACAGAACCCTCGCTCGCTAAGTTACCTTTTAATATCGCTAGGTGTCCTATTTTATAAAGAGGGTTATCTATGTCCTTTATGACATTTTGATTTGCTGGAGGCTTATCTGGAATATTCTTTAAGTATTCTGAGATGGTTTTCCCTTCAATATTTTTGCAATCGCCGTGAATTAATCCTGCATTCAAAAGTATTTTCATTACTTGTGGAATCCCACCTGCATTATGAAGATCCACCGTCACATATTTACCACTCGGTTTAAGGTCACAAATAACGGGTACTTTTTGTCTGATTCTCTCAAAATCATTAATGTTAATATCTATTCCTGCAGTATTTGCAATAGCTAAGATGTGCAATACCGCATTTGTTGATCCTCCAATTGCCATAATTACTGATATTGCATTTTCAAATGCTTTCTTAGTCATTAGGTCTAAAGGTCTTATATCTTTTTCTATTGCAGAGACTAATATCTCAGCACTTTTTTCTGCACTTAGTTCTTTTTCAAGATCTTCAGCAGCCATAGTTGAACTGTGTGGAAGACTTAACCCTAATACTTCAATAACTGCAGACATTGTATTAGCTGTAAACATCCCTCCACAGCTACCAGCACCAGGAATACAATTTTTCTCAACTTGGATTAGCCTTTCTTCATTAATTTTGCCTGATGTTAATTGTCCAACAGCTTCAAATGCACTAACAACAGTAAGATCTTCTCCATGCAACTTTCCAGGTTTTATTGTTCCTCCATAAATGAAAATTGAGGGAATATTCATTCTTGCAATTGCTATCATGGCACCCGGCATATTTTTGTCACATCCACCTATAGCAAGCACACCATCCATACTCTGAGCATTGCATGCTGTTTCAATTGAATCAGCAATAACTTCTCTTGAAACTAGGGAATATTTCATGCCCTCTGTTCCCATAGAAATACCATCACTTACTGTTATCGTTCCAAACATCTGAGGCATCCCGCCTGATCTTTTTATTGACTCTTCAGCTTTTAGAGCTAACTTATTTAAACCTATATTGCATGGTGTTATGGTGCTGTATCCATTTGCAACTCCAATAATAGGTTTATTAAAATCTTCATCATTAAATCCAACAGCTCTTAACATCGATCTGTTAGGGGATCTTTGCACACCTTGGGTTATTGCAGATGATCTGAGTTTATTCATATTATTTGAGAACCTTTTTTATTCTATTGCCCCAACTCTTCAAGTTGCTTCCTCACATCAGCAATTGCAGAATTGAGTTGCTCAACTTTCCTCTCCAGATTCTCTCCATCAACCTCATTTATATTTTCATTTGAATCAATCGCTTCGGAACCGTCTTGAATTCTGGAGGAATACATCATTGCTTTTTGTTTTTTTTCCTCCTTTCTTTTGTCTGCTTCGGATATTAACCACCAAGCTAGACCTGCTGCTCCAATAAAAGCACCGCTTATTAATGATAAAAGATTATTCGAAGACGAATCTCTGTATTCAGACATTGGTAGAATATTTACTTCTATATTCTATATTAGTTCTTATCTTGAAATATAGTACTCAAACGCAATAAAGGATCCCCAATACCTGGTATTAATGATTTTGTGTTTTCGTCTTCCTCATCTATGCAACAGGTGTAGATTACCTGATTAGGAAATAATTTTGCGATTTCATTTAACCCTTTATTCGAGCAAATAGCAGTTATTAAAAGAATCCTATTTGAATCAACACCTAATTCATTTAATTTAATTAAAGTTTCTAATGTTGCTGATTTTGTTGTTATTTGTTCTGAATAAAATATAACTCCTTCATTTGATTCAATAGTTTTAGGAAGTTCTCCTAATAAGAGGGTTGAATTAGGAATTACTTCTTTAGATCCAAACCAAAGAGATAACCCTTCGGGCAACATTGCGAGCACTTTTATTGGATAATCATTATTAATAAAGAATCCATCTACATCTCCATTATCAGTGTTTACTATTTCTTTTTTATATGGCAACCAATTACGTAATGCTTCATATGTAAGCCATTTCCCTAATTGCTCATATCCTGTTGAGTACAAAATATTTGGAGTATTTTTTTCTCGCAATATTGAAAGCCAATGTTTTATTAATGGATGAGGAGGAACTATAACCTTTAGTGACATTGCCATATATTTTCCTTTAAGATACTCTTACAAACTTTAAATACTTAAGTTCTAAAATACAGTCTTATTATGATTAAATCAATTGTTTTCCCCTCACTAAAAAATGCATTAATTACTTTGTTATTCGTTGGGATTTTATTTTTTAATTCTGTAAATTCTGCATGGGCTAAAAGACCTCCTGAGATTAGAAACCAGCAAGACCTTAATTTAGAGCCAGATATGCATGGTCAAGACTTAAGTGGTAACGAATACGTTAAGTTTGATTTGAATGGGTTTAATTTCAGTGAAAGTAATTTAGAAGGGGCCGTGTTCAATAATAGTAAATTGCAAAACTCAAAGTTTACTGGAGCAAATTTAAGAGATGCGCTAGCTTATGCAACAGACTTTACAGGTGCTGATCTTTCGGATGTTAATTTTACTAATGCTTTATTAATGGAGAGTAATTTTGAAGGTGCAAAAATAGATGGTGCAGATTTTACTGATGCTGTTCTTAGTCGTACACAACAAAAACAATTATGTGCGATTGCTAATGGCACAAATAGTTCTACAGGAGAGAGTACAGAATATAGCTTAGGTTGTTAATCATCAAAGATGAAAAAAAAAATTCCAGTTATTGTTGTTTCGGGGTTTCTTGGTTCAGGTAAAACAACTTTTCTAAGATATCTATTAAAAGAGACTAATAAAAAATTTGGTTTAATAATCAATGAATTTGGCGATGTTGGAATTGACGGTGATTTGATTAAAAGTTGTGATAAATGTGATGAATCTGAAGACGACTGCGTTATCGAATTAAACAATGGATGTTTATGTTGTACTGTTCAAGATGATTTTGTTCCATCAATAAAAGCTCTCCTAGAATTTAATCCTCCTATCGAATCAATAATTATCGAAACAAGTGGCTTAGCACTACCAATTCCCTTAATTCAAGCACTTAACTGGCCTCAGATCAGGTCTTCCATCTATCTTGATGTAGTTGTTGGCATCGTTAATGGAGAATCAATGCTTAATGGTTCACCAATTAATGATTTAAATAAAATAACAAAACAATATAATGAAACAGATAAAATTGATCATAACGCCACTATAGATGAACTTTTTGAGGAGCAACTAGAAGTTTCTGATATCGTTTTAGTCTCAAGATCAGATATCTTAAATGATGATCAGTTTGACGTTGTAAAAAATAAAATTCAAGGAAGTCTAAACTCATCTTCACCAGTCCTTAAATCCAAGAATGGCAAAATTGATTTAAATTATCTATTTGACTTTAATTTTAAAAAAGAGACTTATAAAGAATTTTTAACGGAAGAACATGACCATAATCATGTTGAGCTTATATCAGATTCATTTAAATTAAATTATTTCCTTGAAAAAAATGACTTTGAAAAGGAGATGTCAAAAATCTTGGATGAATTAAATATTCTTCGAATAAAAGGACGTATTTGGATACCAAACAAATCATTGCCTTTACAAATACAAATTGTTGGAAAGAAAATTAATACTTGGTTTGAAGAAGCTCCAGATAATTGTTGGAGACCAAATGATAATGCTGGGCTTGAATTAGTAATAATTTCCTTTGATGAAAAATCTATAAAAAATTTCAATAGAAAAATTAAAGAGAAATTTAAGATTTTAAGTGACCCAAAAATAGCAATTTGACTTTATATTCATCTGCCGAGATACTAACTACAGTAGAAAGCCCAAGATGGAAAATCCAAAAATTACTTTAAAACAAATAATCTCTGACGACGTTACATCAATTGATAAAATAAAATGTTCAAAATGTGGAGGGGCAGGAAATTTTAAAACACATGAAAATTCAAGGAGAACTTGTTTAGTTTGTTTTGGTAGAGGCTACATAAACATCTAATAACTCATAAAACCTTAAGGTAAAAATATTTGTTTATTAATCAATAGTTCTTTTTATTAAAATTTAAACTAATCTTCTAGTAGAAATTAATTTTTAATTGGACCAATTTGCTGTAAAAGTTTTTGTAAGACTAAGACCCTCAGTTTTAGATCCAGCAGGGGAAGCTACCAAATCTGCTTCTATAAAACTTGGAGCCAAGGGAATAAAATCATTACGTGTAGGGAAAATGATTGAGGTAAAAATAGAAGGTAATGGTGAAAACGAAGTAAGAGAAAAAATTGATTTATTGTGTGATAGGTTATTCGCAAATACTGTTATTGAAGATTATGAATATTCACTAGAAAAATTATAAGATGGATAATTTTACTGTAGGAGTTGTTGTCTTCCCTGGTTCAAATTGTGATCGTGATGTTTCGTGGGCATTGGAAGGTTGTTTAGACATAAGAACAAAATACTTGTGGCATGAGTCTTCAGATTTAAGCGATTTAGATGCAATAGTTTTACCCGGAGGATTTAGCTATGGTGACTATTTAAGATGCGGAGCAATAGCGAGATTCTCTCCATTAATAAATGCTTTGGATGACTTTGTGAAAAGTGGAAGAAGAGTTTTAGGAATTTGTAATGGGTTCCAAATTTTGACAGAATCAGGCTTTTTGCCTGGTGCCCTTACTGCAAATAAAAATCTTAATTTCATCTGTGATGATGTTGAACTTGATATTGTTTCTTCAAAAGGAGGTTGGTTTAATGATGGAGGTGAAAAACAAACTATTAAGTTGCCCATAGCGCATGGGGAAGGAAGATATCATTGTGATTCTGATACTCTAAAAAAACTTGTAGATAATGAATTGATCGCTTTGAGATATAAAAATAATCCTAATGGATCCTCATTCGATATCGCAGGCATAACTAATGAAAAGGGTAATGTTCTAGGTTTAATGCCTCATCCAGAGCGAGCATGTGACGAGACAATTGGTGGGACTGATGGTCTCTTTACATTAAAATCATTAATATTGAAATAAAAAAAGACCCCCAATTATGGAGGTCTTTTTTTTAATTAATTTGGGAAGGGATTAAACAGTAGCTTTTACTTTTGGATCTAAATCACCTTTTGCGTAAAGATCAGCAAAGTAATTTGTGCTGTTTTGTTTGATCTTACTTGCTTGACCTTCGCACCAGAACTGCTTGTATCTATCAAGACAAACTTGCTTCATGTATTTTCTGGCAGGTTTGTTGAAATGTCTTGGGTCAAAGTTTGCCTTATCAGCAAATGCTGCCTCTCTAACCGCGGCAGTGAAAGCAAGTCTGTTATCGGTATCAATGTTGACTTTCCTAACTCCATTTCTTATTCCCTCTTGAATCTCTTCAACAGGAACGCCATATGTTTGAGGGATTTCACCACCATATTTGTTAATGATATCCAACCATTCCTGAGGTACTGAACTAGATCCGTGCATTACAAGATGTGTATTTGGAAGTGCTTTATGGATCTCAGCAATTCTGCTTATTGCAAGAACTTCTCCTGTTGGCTTCCTTGTGAATTTATATGCACCATGACTTGTGCCTATAGCAATTGCTAATGCATCAACTTTTGTTTTAGCAACAAAATCCGCTGCTTCTTCAGGATCAGTCAAAAGCATGTCTGTAGAAAGTTCACCTTCAAATCCATGACCATCTTCTGCCTCACCCTTTCCTGTTTCTAATGAACCTAAGCAACCCAACTCTCCTTCAACACTAACTCCAACTGAATGAGCAAAATCTACTACTTTTTTAGTAACTGCGACATTATATTCGTAACTAGCGGGTGTTTTTGCATCTGCTTCTAGAGAACCATCCATCATTACTGATGTGAAACCATTTATTGCTGCCGAATAGCATGTTGATGGCTCATTACCATGGTCTTGGTGCATTACTACTGGAATATTAGGATATGTTTCTGTAGCGGCAAGTATTAGATGACGTAGGAAAATTTCTCCTGCATAATTTCTTGCCCCTCTTGAAGCTTGGAGGATTACAGGACTATCAGTTTCATATGCTGCTTCCATGATTGCTTGAACTTGCTCAAGGTTATTAACATTGAAAGCTGGAATACCGTAACCATTCTCAGCAGCGTGATCTAAAAGTAGTCTTAGTGGAACGAGGGCCATAATTAAAATAAGTTAAATGCTATATAAAGCATATGTTTCCGAGAGTTTAGTATAAAGTGGTATCAAATGTCACGTCATTAGATATACAAAATACTAAATTAAAGAAACTAATTTTATGACCCAGAGTATATTTTTAGAATTTTTTAGCTAATAAGTGTAGCCTGCTACAAACAATTGCTCATCAGATGAAGGTTGGGATCCTGCAACATAGGCACCTTTTGAAGCTTCAGAATTTGCTTGAGCTCTTGCTATTAATGCTTTTTGACCTTCTTCAACGTCGCTTCCTTTCCAGGCTTTTAAGCATGAGTGCTGTAATGCTCTTCCATAGGAGAATGAAACATTCCATAAAGCTTTCCTGTAAAGAGTGTTCATATTATTTAAATAAACAGAAGCAGCTTCTTCGCTTAACCCTCCTGATAAGAAAACTATTCCAGGAACAGAGGCAGGAACGCATCTTTCCATAGTTCTGATTGTCATTTCAGCAACTTTCATAGGATCAGCCTTTGTTGGACAATCTGCTCCATTAACAGTCATAGAAGGTTTTAATAAAGTCCCTTCTAGAAAAACTCCATTTGCTTGACAGGCAATATAAACCTGCTTTATTACCTCTTCTTGAACTTCAGCGGTTTTTTCAATAGTATGGTCTCCGTCCATTAAGATTTCAGGTTCAATAATTGGTACTAACCCAGTTTCTTGAACTGATCTTGCATACCTTGCTAATCCCCAAGCATTCTCTTGAATTGATAGTTTTGAAGGACAACCATCATTTGTAATTTGCAGAACTGCTCTCCACTTTGCAAATCTGGCACCTTGTTCGTAATATTTTGCGGCTCTTTCAACTAACCCATCTAGGCCAGAGCAAAAAGTTTCTACATGTCCTCCTCCTGGAAGTGGATTTAGGCCTTTATCGACCTTTATACCTGGAATAATACCTAAATCATTTAGTTTCTTAACCATTGACTCGCCATCTTGGTGATTCTGATAAAGAGTTTCTTCGAAAAGGATTGCTCCACTTATATATTTGCCAAGACCTTCTGTAGTAAAAAGCATTCCTCTATATGCCTTCCTATTGTCTTCAGTATTCTCAACGCCAATTCCAGCGAGTCTTTTACCTACTGTTTTAGTGGATTCATCTACCGCTAATATTCCTTTTCCTTTAGAAGCTAGTAATTGAGCATTTTCTTTAAGCTCATTTTTGTAATAATTTAAAGCCATTCTTTAGTAATTTAGTTAGATTGATTTTTCCAGAATATGAAAAAAAAATAAAATCAATCCAATACTATATCGGGTGATAATTGCTACTTATAAATGTATAGCCTTAAATTTTGATACTTAATCCACTTTTGGAAGATTCTCTTATGGCTTCGCAAACTTTATGACTAGCAAGTCCCTCGCATAAGCCTGGGATTACAGGAGTTCCATTAATCATACTCTGAGCCCATAAATTTTGAATTCTCAAAACTGGAGCAATTCTTCCATCAGTCCATGTTTTTTCAAAATTAAAACTTGAATCTGCTGTTAGATTCTGTATTTTATTTTCGTTGTTTGAATATTTTAAATTAAAACCATGTACATAATCTTTTTGGTTTTCGCTTTTAAGAATAAGTGAACCTTCGCTTCCATATATTTCTAAACTAAATCCTCTACCATTTTTAGAAATCGATGATAAAGATACCTGACATGGAATAAGATTCGAGCTACAGTTTGATATTTCTATATTGGCTAAACATACATCTTCACTCGTAACATCATTATAGTCAGATGAATTAGGTAAAGGTCTTTTTTTTATTGATGTTGCTAACTTGCCAGACACGTTGATTGCTTCTCCAAAAAACCAATTCAACATATCGAATGCATGAGTACCTAAAGCGCCAATAACTCCTCCACCTTTTTCTTCCAGTGAATACCAATTCCAGGATCTTTTGGGGTCGGATCTACTGCCCATTAACCAATCTAATTTGACTAAATATATATCTCCTAAGATATTTTCATCAATAAGTTTTTTTGTCTGAAGGAAAAGAGGTACTGCTCTATATTCAAAATCAACACATACACTTAAATTATTAATCAAAGATATTCTCTGAAGCTCTTCAATTTCTGAGGATGATATTGAAATGGGTTTTTCTAGGAGCAAATTTTTATTATTCTCAAGAGCTTGTTTGGCTAACTTAAATCTTGATTCAGGAGGAGTGGCAATAATAATTCCATCAATTTTTGGAGATTTAACTAAGTCTTCCCAATTATGAAAAAAATCTAAGCCCGTTTCTTTTTCTAATATCGATTTTTGCTTTTTCTCGTAATGATAAATTGCTACAGGAGTTAATTGATCAGACTCTTTCAATGCCTCTATATGAACTTTTTTCCCAAACCCTAGTCCAGCGATTGCTATGTTTAATTTTTTATTTTTAGTATTCATTCTTATTCATTAATAAACTCTGAACAGCTATTTTTAATAACAACATCTATAAGTTCATCATTATTAGAAGTTTGCCATTTTGAATTGAATTGAGGAATTCCATTTATTGATGTATCTTTGAACTGTTTTTCATTGCAATTAATTCTCATTACATAAAGTGATAACTCTCCATCATCATCAGAATTAGTTGGATTCTTAAAGAACTTTGTTAATACACTTATTTCACCATTTGGGAGCGGCTTAATACTCCCTTTATCAAGCCATTCTTTCCCATCATCATTCTCTTTAAGGAGAACCCAATCAACATTTCCTATCGCATATGAATAGGAGGCAAAGTTTAAAACAAAGAGTAAAAGGCTTAAAGAAAAATAAAATAAATTAGAAATTATTCTCATTTTATATATTTGCTTCTACAAGTTCTTTTACACCATGAATTTTTAAAATTTTAGTCAGAGTATCCTTAAGATCTTTCCTTTTCACTATTACATCAACAAAACCATGCTCAAGCAGATATTCAGCTGTTTGAAAATTATCTGGTAATTTTTCTCTTAATGTTTGTTCTATAACCCTTCTCCCAGCAAATCCAATAAGTGCTTTAGGTTCCGCCAAAATTAAATCACCTAACATCGCAAAGCTGGCTGTTACCCCTCCAGTAGTTGGATGAGTTAACAAGGGCATATATAGGAGATTTTTCTCTTTATGTTTTTTTAGTGCTCCAGATATTTTTGCCATTTGCATGAGACTTAACATACCTTCTTGCATCCTTGCTCCTCCTGATGCGCAAACAATAAGAATTGGAAAATTTTCCAAAGTTGCTCTCTCAATTATCCTTGTAATTTTTTCGCCAACTACTGAACCCATGGATCCTCCCATAAATCTAAAATCCATAACAGCTAATGCTAAAGGCATTGAATTCACAGAACAGATACCTGTTACGACTCCATCCCTTAAACCTGTACCTGCTTGACTTTCTTTAATGCGATCAGCATATGCTCTTCTATCTTTAAAACCCAAAGGATCTGTAGGACTTAGTGAACTATCAAATTCTTTGAATGAATTTTTATCAGCAATTATATTTATCCTTTCATCGCTATTAATCCTATTGTGGTGTCCACAATTACTACAAACATTGAAATTTGAAATTAGGTCTTTTCTATAGGCTACTTGCGAACACTCTGAACATTTAACCCACAAACCATCTCCTTCGTCAGTATCTTGGGAAACTTTCCCAACAAATTGATCTTTACGCCTTGCGGCAAACCAGTCGATTAATGACACAACATTTCCTGTTTTTTCTATTTAAATCTAAGTAAGGTACTTTTATCAAGAAAGATATATAAAAATTTGAAATCCTCTAGATTAAAAACTTCTCATAGTTAAAAAATAATGATTTGAGTTGATAATCGAAAATTAATGATTATTTATTTTTCTCCTCAATCATTTTATGAATTATTGGAGTGAGAATTAGTTCCATTGCGAATCCCATTTTCCCTCCATTTACAACGATACTTGTTGGACTTGACATAAATGAATCATTAATCATTCCCAGCAAGTATTGAAAATCGATCCCCCATTTCTCTCTTGCTCCTTTTCTGAAATGGATGATCACAAAGCTCTCATCAGGAGTTGGGATATTTCTGCATATGAAAGGATTAGAAGTGTCAATTGTGGGAATTCTTTGGAAATTAATATCGGTTTTGCTGAATTGTGGGCATATATGATTTATATAATCAGGCATTCTTCTCAATATAGTATCCACAATGGTTTCCGCTGAGTAACCTCTTTCTGCGTTATCTCTATGGATTTTTTGAATCCACTCTAAATTTGTTATCGGAACAACTCCAACAAGTAAATCAGCATAAGAGGCAACATCGTATCCATCACCTTCTACCCCGCCATGCAAACCTTCATAAAAAAGTACATCTGTTCCATCAGGAATATCTTCCCATGGAGTAAATTGCCCAGGTTCTAGGGATGTCCCAAGTCTTGTATTATGTTCTTCTGCTTCTTCAAGACTATGTAGATAATATCTTTTCTTTCCTCCTCCAGTTTCACCATAGATTTTAAAAAGTTCTTCTAGCTTGTCAAAAAGATTAGCCTCTGGACCAAAATGTGAGAAATTTTCACCTTTTGAAAGAGCGTCTGCCATAGCTTTTTTCATAGGCATTCTTTCAAATCTGTGGTAACTATCACCTTCTACAACTGCGGGTACAATATCTTCTCTGGCAAAAATATGCTCAAAGGCTCTTTTTACTGTACTTGTTCCTGCTCCTGAAGATCCTGTTACAGCGACTACTGGATGACGTTTTGACATTTTTTAAAAACAATATCTCATGATTCTGACAGGTCATATGCCAACTTTATGTTTTACTTAAAAATATTTTTTTATTTATTAATTTTTTTTTAAATTTCATCAATTATTTTATCTCCGATTTCACTGCAAGATAAAACTTCAGAGGACCCATCAGCTAAATCTGCTGTTCTAAATCCTTTTGATAAAACTTTATCAATGGCAGTTTCTAAATTTTCTGCAGCTTCTTCTTCATTTAATCCAATTTTTAACATCATGGAAGCAGATAAAAGCATTGCTATAGGATTCGCTATGTTTTTACCAGCTATATCAGGAGCCGAACCATGAACAGGTTCAAAAACTCCTGGCCCATTATTGTTTAGAGAAGCAGATGGAAGCATACCAATAGAACCTGTTAACATTGCGGCTAAGTCGCTTAAAATATCTCCAAATAAATTACTTGTTAAAATTACATCAAATTGACCAGGATCTCTAACTAATTGCATTGCTGCATTATCAACGTACATATTGCTTAGAGATATATTTTTATCTTTTGAGGTGATATTTAGAACTGTATCTCTCCACAATTGACTAACCTCAAGAACGTTTGATTTATCAACAGAACATATTTTTTTATTTCTTTGGTTAGCAATTTTTATTGCTATTTCAGTTATTCTCTCTATTTCGGCCGAATCATAAACCATTGTATTGAAAGCTTTTGGGATTTTTGTATTTGTTATATGTCCTCTTGGTTTTCCAAAATAAATTCCCCCTATTAATTCTCTTACAACAATAAGATCTACATGCTCAACGATTTCTTTTTTCAATGTACTTGCATCTAATAGAGATTTTCTTATTTTGACAGGCCTGATATTTGCGAAAAGGTTTAGGGCAGATCTTAACTTTAGTAACCCACTTTCTGGCCTTAATTCTCTTGTAAGAGAGTCATATTTAGTATCTCCTACACATGCTAAGAGTACAGCATCACTTTTTTTGCATTGATCTATTGTCTCATCTGGTGCAGGAGTCCCATATTTTTCATAAGCTATCCCTCCAAATAATTTCTCAATAATCTCAATATCGAAATTATAATTTTTTGAAAGCTTTTTTAAAACTTTTTTTGAAACTTCTGAAATTTCTGGTCCAATTCCGTCTCCTGATAATAAAACGATCTTATATTTCTTCATTTGAATTTTTGTTTATTAAAACCATAAATTATTGCTTGTCTAATTGTCTAAGTTTTTTTGCTAATTCTGGTAATTTTTTAAAAATACTTGAACTCCTTAGCCATGATTTATTTTCCATCGCGGGGAAACCACTAATTACCTTGCCATCTTCTATGTCACAATGGATTCCGCATTTTGAACTCGCTATGACATTATTACCAACTTTTACTCTATTATTGACTCCTACTTGCCCAGCCAAAATAACACCATCTCCAATATTTGCTCCTCCAGCTATACCAACTTGAGCTGCAAATGCGCAATTCTTTCCAATTTTAACTCCATGACCTATTTGTATTAAATTATCCAATTTTGTTCCCTCATCAATAAAAGTAAATCCAACTGCGGGCCTATCAATACAACAATTCGTTCCAATTTCTACAAAACTCATTATTTTTACACCACCTTTTTGAGGCATCTTTACCCATTTGCCATTTTTAGGAATAAACCCAAATCCCTCTGATCCAATAACAGAATTTGAATTAATTACACAATTATTTTTTAGAGTGGTATTTTCGTAAATAACACAATTTGGATGAATAATATTATTATTTCCTATTCGAACATTGCCTAAAATTGATGCGCCAGAAAGAATATTATTATTGTCTCCAATTACAGTATTTTCTCCAATATATACATTAGGTCCAATATGGCAATCTGCTCCAATTATTGCTGTTTTATCTATAACCGCTGAAGCGTGAATTCCAGGTTTAAAATTGATAGTTTTATATAAACAATTCAATACTTCTGCAAATGCAATTCTTGGATTTTTAACGACTACGTTTGATATATTGAGTTTCTTTAGGGCACTAACGATTTCATCGTTATTAGTAGTTATTATTGCTGATGCTTTAGTTTGATCTAATTTTTCTTTAAGGATATTGTTTTCTTCTAAAAAAGATATTTGATGTTTAACTGCAGCATCTAATGAGGCAGCATCATCTATATTTAAATCTTCAAAAATATTGGCACTAATAAAATTTGAATTTCCTTTTTTTATTAGATCAACTAAATCACTTAAAAGCATTTTTCAGTTTTAATTTTTTTCTAAGAGAGAGCAAGAACATCTCTGTGTACGACAATTATCGAGGAGTTGTTATTTTCTTTATTATTTAAGATACTTCTTAATTTGTCGCTACTTATTGATACTAAACCTTTTGCAACCTCTTTATCATTTGTATTTACGATTTTAACTGCCTGATTAATCGTAAAGTTTCCTTCTACATTCTTAACACCAACCGCTAAAAGTGAGGCACCTTTTTTTTTAATTGCAAAAGAAGCGCCATCATCTAAAGTAATTTTCCCAACTGTTTGAATTGCATGTGAAAGCCAACTTTTTTTGTTTCCTATAGGTTTTTCTACTGGATAAAATAAAGTTCCAATTTTATTATCATTAAAAATTTCAATTAAGTTTTTTTTATTAGTTCCATCAACTAGTTGAACTTCGACTCCTCCTTTTGTAGCTATTTCTGCAGAAATTAATTTTGTAGAAATTCCTCCTGTTCCCCATTCATTATTTGAGTTTTGAATATTTTTATTTTTAATTTCCTTTAATTCATTATTATGAACTTCTTTAATAGGTTGCGCATCTTTATTATTACGTGGATCTTTTGAGTATAGATTTTCAATATCGGTTAATAAAATAAGCTTATTAGCATTTATAGCCAAGGCAACTAAAGCAGAGAGGGTATCATTATCTCCATACTTAAGCTCTTCATTTGCTACGGTATCATTTTCATTTACTATTGGTATAACATTTAAATCGATTAATTTTTTTAAAGTTTTAGAAGCGTTATTAAAGGATTCTCGTGAATTGAAATCAGCTTTAGTTATTAAAATTTGAGCAATATTATGACCTAATTTATTAAATACTTTATCGTATAAGGACATTAAATTAACTTGACCTACTGCAGCGGTAGCTTGAAGTGTACTTAAATCGTTTGGTCTCGTTTTAATATTTAATTTTTGGCAACCTAATCCAACGGCTCCACTAGTTACTAAAATTAATTTGTTTCCTTTTGAAAGAAAACTTGTAAAGGATTTAGAAAGGTTTTCAATAACTTCTTCTGTAGATGTTTCCTCTGTTCCTCTTAAAATACTAGTACCAATTTTTATAACCCAAGTTTTCATTTTATAAAATGAGAAATTAATTTTTCTATTATCAAAGTTAAATTAAATTTTATAGGCAAGCCATCTCTATTCAATCGCTTAACTAATATTGTTTTTATATCACATCTATTCCCAACAATAATATCTGTAAAAATTCTGTCGCCAATAATGGCTATATTTTTTGGCTCTCTGCCAATTTCTTTGATAGCAGACAAAGTCACTTTTTTTCTTGGTTTTGATGCATTGTATTTATACCTTAAATTTAATTCTTTCGCTATTTTTGCGATTCTTTTTTTTGATGGATTATTACTTATTAGATATAAGGAGAAAAGTTTTTTAGATTCTATGATCCAATTTTTTACAGCTTTTGGGATCATATTAGATTTTCTATTTACTAGAGTCCCATCCACATCTAGCAATAAAGAATTAATTCCTTTTTTTTGTAATTCAGATTGAGAAATATTATATATTGGTAAGTTTGAATCCCAATTGACTTTTAGGATAGATCTCATTGATTTTAAGAACTACTTTTTTCAAGCTCAGTTTCAATCAAAGGTTGAATTCTATCGAACTCATCATCTTCAACTAATAAGGCACCTTTGTCTTTTAATTTACCCACAATAAAAAAAGGATCTAGTGGTATATATAAACCATATTCTTGATCAAAAAGATTGAAGTTAACGAGCAATTCATAACTCTCACTATCATCATCGACGTAATCTTCTTCTAATTCATCGTAAATTGGTTCTTCAAGTTCTCCTGATACTGTTAATGTAACTGCAGATCTGATAAGTCTTAAATCATGTTCTTGAAGAACTGCTTCAGCATTTTTTAGTATTTGTTCATTTTTATCAATTTTCTCAATTAATTCAGGTTCATCTTTTTCATTTATCTTAAAAAGACTTACTGGAGTATCAACTGGCGTTAATAAAGCATATTCTTGGCCTTCAACACTTACTAATTGTTCAAGATAACAAAATAGCTCGTTTCCATTTGAGTCATTTAATAAAAGAGTCTGTGCATCATAATTATCATTTGAATGGGCTTCTTTCATTTAAAAATTATCTATCCTTTTTAATACTAATATTTTATCTGACGTTTACCAGCTATTTCTTCTAATTCAGGCCCCTCTTCGATCCATTGTTCTAATATTATTTTTGCTGAAAAACTATCAATCAATCCGGATTTATCTTTTTTTATTCCAAATCTTTCTGAAGATTCCCAAGTTGAACTATGTTCGTTGACATAAGAAAATGGAAGCTTTAATTCATTTGAAAGTAATTGACCGTAATTTTTACAGTCAATAGCTTGAGTGGTCATTTGACCTTCATCATCTAGCGGAATACCCACAATAAAACCAGTCAAATTAAATTCATTTATATAATTTCTAATGATTTTAATCTCTTGATTATTTTCAAATCGTTTTACTGCTGGAAGTATATTTGATGTTATGCAGAGTGGATCACAATAAGCTAATCCTATTCTTTTAGTACCTATATCCAAACTCAAAATTGACTTGGGTTTGGGTTTGCAAAATTTCACTTTGTTTTTAATGGAAAAGGAGATGGATATGGATTACCTTGTGGACTTAATTTTTCAAAGATTGATTCCAAAGATTGATTTAGTATATTTACTTGTTTGGCTTTATTCTTGATTATTGTGTTCCTAATCAGAATTATTTCTTGATTTTTTTCTTTGAGATTACATTCTTCGAGAAAAACATTTAATTGAGAATTTTCTTTATAGGTTTTTAAATATGAAACAGGTGATTTTTCAAAAAATCTTTTTATAAATTCTTTTAAAATAGAATTAAATCTCTCATCCCAATATCTACTTATTGTTAAAGTATAAATTTCCTCATTTTGATAATCAATATCTTTTAAAATTGTACATAAAACTGAATTTTCATATATTAAGGCACCACTATTAGAGTTATTTCTTTTAAGAATGTCGTCTTGATCAAAATCTAAAATATTTCTGATTAAGGGAGATTGATTTGATCTTATGAAATTAACTATTTTTAATATATTTTGTTTATTAATGTTTTGGAATTCGTTAATTAATGTACAGTCATTGGTATTTTGATTTGTAAGTTTATTTAGATTTGAACCATCCCAAAGGATTATCTCTCCTAAAGGTTGAAAGCCTAATTCTCTTGAGTTTGATATGAGGTCAACATTATTTATATCTGAATTAATTATCCAACTTGAAGTTTTGATTTCTTTTATTGAGATAGATTTTTTTATCAATCCTAAAGTTAATTGTTTATCTGTTAAAGAACACTTGCTATTAATGAACTTAGGCTTAGATATTTTTAAGCAAGTCTCTTTTTTGTTTAGAGGAAAAATATTCAAATAACCAATAATTTCGTTTCCATGTATAGCAATTATGCATTTATTTTTATTTTTCTTAAGATTATTTAAAAAAATTTTTAAGTCATCAAAGGTATTTATAATAGCCATTTTTAAAAACCAATTATTCAATTCCTTATTTTTAATATCTATCAAAAGGTTAATGTGCCTTATATGTAGCTCTTCAAAAGTTACTTCCATTCCTTTTTTAGATCCAAAAGAATAAGAGGTATCTTTTTGCATTTACTTTTTTTCTCTTATTAATACTATAGGGGTTTTTTCATCTCCATTGCCAGCTGGATTAGAGATTAAGTTTCTTTTGAGTATTTTATTAACTGTTTTATTTGAACTGGCTAAGACTTTCACACCTCCAAGATCATTAACATCCACTACAGCAACATCTATATTTAGATAGTTAGAGACCTCCTTACAAAATAAATCCGCATTGAGAGGACCCATAACTATACTCTTATCGTAAGGTTTAACTGTACCGCTTATATCATCAATGAGAGATGATTCCGAACCAGTTAGCCTATAAAACATACCATTAATACCAACTAATTTGAAGAGAAATCCAACAAATAGTGCTAAGGTTATTCTTGTGACTCCGATTTTATTTATTAGTAATTGCATACCGCAAGCTGTTGCGAGACTGCTTGTAGGGTGAAAAAAATAACACAAAGCTTTCGAAAATAAACTATATTCTAAATTTTGAGGGGAAATATATCTATTTTGCATAATCGCTAGTGGACTCTCACCGATCGTTAAAATATCATTTTTTTCTACAATTCCTTTACAGTATTCAATCACAGTATTTACTGGGTTATCAAAGCAACCAAGTAAATCAGTTTTAATAGCAAAAGCTTTATATTTATTATTTAAAGAAATTTCAAAGACTTCTTTCGGCCTTTGTTTTTGACCATCTAAATTAATTAAGAAAAAATCCTTATTATTTGTAATACCAAAATGTCCATAGTTCTCCCAATATATTTTTAACCATAGATATTTTATTTTTTTTCTAAGATTATTATTGCTAAATTTATATATGATTCTTACAAATAATTCTGAATTTGACTTAATAATTGTCGTTGGCCAGTAATTATTTAAATTCTTAATTTTATTATTTTCATATATATAAATATCTTCTTGATAATTAAAATTTTGGCAATATTCGTTACTTTTACTTTTAAAAAAATCTAATTCAAAATTTATATTGGATACCATCGTCTCCTTGGTTTTACTTTTATTAGTTATTTTAAAATCAATAATTAATTCATTTAAACCATCCTTTTTTTTGATTTTGTAATTTATAGGTACTAGACTTAACTTTGTTTTGGGTAAGTTTTTAATATATAAATCTGAAAGAATTAAGAAAATTAAAAGAACTAAGAGGATATTTATTAATATCATTTTTTAAAATTAATTTTTGTTTTTATCTTTTTTTTCGGAAATGATACTGTTGTATTCATTAAAACTTTCTACAGAAAATTTCGTATCTTCTATATCAATTCCCTTTAGTTCTCCTATAACTTTGTTTAATTCATCTATATTAATGATTCCATTTTTATCATATTGCACTTCTCCATCACTATTTAAAATAATGGTTTGTGGAATTAATCCGTTCCAATAATAATTAGGTTCATTTCTAAGATCAGACTTTTCTTTATCCTGTAATTCATCAGTAGTTAGAGCAATGATATCTATATTATTTCTCCATATCAAATCTAAACCGGATATTATCGGGGCCATAGCTTTACTATTTGAGCTGTCGTCAAGATAAAAAAATAAAACTGCGACTCTTTTATTTTTTAATGATTCCTGAAGAGTTGTCTGGGGAGGAACTATAGCCCCATTTCCTGCGTATATAGGAAAGATGTTGCCATCGTAACTATCAGAATCTCTAGAGGCATTTGCTTTATATGGACTTAAGAAAATTAATGCTATTAGGATCCATTGAACTATTTTCATGAAAGTTTAAAAACTTACTTTGAACTTGATCTTCCTAATCCTTGAAGGATTCCTTTCCCAACTAAACCGATAGCTTTGCCAACGACCTTTGTAAGGAAAGTTACGAAAAGATTACCGATATATTTTACAGCAACTTCTAACTGAGGTGCTACGGCATCTCTTATCTCAACTAACAATGTAACTTGTTTTTGTATCCATTCTAGATTCTCTAATTCATTCTCCCTATTTTCATTTTTGAAGTATCGGGTAAATTTTTTATCGATAATATCAATATATTCTCGTTTACTCTCATACAAGTAGATAGGCATATAAATATTGGAATGCCAGCGATTGTAGTTATTAATATTATTTCTAAATCTTTCAAAATTTCTTGTCGATTGTAATTCGGGATTTATAAGTACAGTCCTTAATTCAGTCCAAGAAGAACAAATATTAAAGATTTCAGAAGCTAATAAATTACAGTTCCTTATGGTCCAATTTGAAATTATATTTTCAAGGATCAAAAATGATTCTGTTTCATATAGAGGGAGTAATTTCCCATCATAGTCAAGAGCTTCATTTTTAATAATTGGCTCAATAAACATTATTGATTCATGTGATTCTCTATCTATCTCTTCGCAACTTACTTCACTATAAATAAAATCATTTATTGAAATAGATTCGCCTCCTTTTTTTAATCGAAAATAGCTGTCTGTGATGTTTGAAATTGTATTAACTTTAAGTTCTTTTATAAGAGAATTTAAATCATCTTTAAAATCTTTCTCCTTATAGTTTTCCTTAATATTTTTAACTAAATTATCTAACTCATCTAACATTTTGCAAATTAGTCGTGAAATGAATTCTTTCTTTATCCCAGAGAGAATTATTGATGAATTATTAAATTCAACCTCTAAGTTAGTGGAGCTATACCTTTCTTTTAGTCTATCTAAAATTAAATTCCATATTTCTGTAGTGTTTTTATCTTTAATGAATACAGTGTTCTTATTTTCAAGATTAATTTTATTTTCAGTGTAAACTGCCTCTGTATAAAGTTCTAGTGAATTACCCCATAAGAAAATTAGAAAAGATTTTGCAGTAATAAGTTCTCTTAATCTTCCTTTTAAAATAAATTTATAAAATTCTGGTGTTGAATCAGAGTTGACATATTTGAAAATATAATTAATTTCAGAATCTATTTGTTTAAGACCTGAAGTTAGAATTTTTTGACTAAAAGAGAGAGGTTTATTTTTGTTAAATTTAATTTGAGAATTATTTTCAATATCAAATACCCTTCCCCCATTTAAAATGGTACCAATAGATTCAAGAACTTTTTCTGCACTGGGATTTAAAAGAAAACCTTCAGCATTTAACGATGGAAGGGTATTTGCTTCATAAACAAATTCGCCAGAGAGAATTATAAGAAACTTTGACTGATCATATCTTTCTCTTAATTTTAATAATTCTAACCTTATGAGATCTTCTGATTGGAAATTAAGAACATTCCATATAACTAAATCCGGAGTTTTATCACCTGTTCCATTATTAAAATTAATGTCTAAATTTTGGTCTAGTGATGTTAACTTAAGCGATAAAGATTCTGCTATTAAGCTTGGAGCAATAATCAATATCGATTTTTTTGAAATTAATTCCAAGACTAGATTTCTTATCTCTTATACAAAATTAACTAACAATTACTGCAAATACCAGCCTTAAATCAATTTTTATAATCTTTTAGGCGTAGTAATTTCTGTTTAAATCAAAGTCATTTAATCTCTCTGATGACAATACATTATTCGCTTCGTTGATCGTGAATTTATTTTCATAAAGAGCTTTACCTACAATTACTCCAAATAGTCCAGAGTTTTCAAATTTAACTAACGATAATAAATCAGAAATTGAACCAACACCTCCTGAGGCTATTACTGGAATATCTGTAATTTCAAGTATGCTTTTTATGAATTCTTCATTTGTCCCTTCTAACGTCCCATCTGTATTTATATCTGTAACAATAAAACTAGCAATTTTTAATGAAGAAAACTCCTTTACTAGATCTGTAGCAAAAATATTAGATTGTTCAAGCCAACCCCTTGTACTAACTTTTCCATCTTTTGCATCTATCCCAACAATTATCCTTCCAGGAAATTTATTTGATAAGTTTTTAACTAGATCTTTATTTTCTATTGCAGAGGTTCCCATGATAACTTTCTCAATACCATAAGAAAATAATTGTTCTATCCTTTCTTGAGATCTTATACCCCCACCGATTTGAATGGGTATGTTAACTGTTTTTGCAATCTTTTTTATTGATTCATCGTTTTTTGGTGATCCAGATTTTGCAGCATCCAAATCAACTATATGTATATATTTTGCCCCTTCGCTTTCCCAAAATTTAGCTTGCTCATGAGGCTCTTTGGTGAAGTCTTTTCTTTTATTAAAGTCGCCTTTAAAAAGCCTCACACACTTACCATTCATTAAATCAATTGCTGGAATTAGGTCCATAGAATCATCCTTTTCATTAATTACTTATTAGTAGTACTATTCAATATGTAATTCTATTTAAGATTACTACTTCAGTTAAATATTTTTTGAATATGAAAATTCTTGTAATGGGTGGCACTAGATTTGTTGGCAAGTCTTTGGTTGGAAAGTTATTAAGTAAAAATTATGATATTGATATTTTCACGAGAGGTAATAAAAGTAATCCTGAAAAAACAAATTTAATTAAGGGTGATAGAAATAATTCAGAAGATATTGTCAAGCTAAGAAATGAAAAGTATGATGTTGTTTTTGATATTTCTGGACGAGAGCTAGAACAAACCAAACTTCTTATAGATAATTTAGATAACTCTTTCCAGAGATATATATATGTCAGCTCTGCAGGTGTTTATAAAGATAATTGTGAACTACCCTTATCCGAAGTTGATCCAATTGATTTAGAAAGTAGGCACAAAGGAAAGTTTGAGACAGAAAATTGGTTAAAAAACAAAAAAATTCCTTTTACAAGTTTTAGACCTACTTATATTTATGGACCAGGAAATTATAATAAAATTGAAAATTGGTTTTTTGAAAGGTTATTTACTAAAAAATCAATACCAATCCCTGGTGACGGTTCTTTAATTACTCAGCTAGGGCATGTTTCTGATTTAACTGATGTAATGATTAGGTGCATAAATTTTGAAAATTCTAAAAATAATATTTACAACTGTTCAGGTGAAAAAGGAGTAACAATCAAGGGTTTAATATATTTCTGTGCGAAGGTTCTTGGATTAAACCAAAATGAGATTTCTTTAAGAACATTTGATTATCAAAAATTAGATCCTAAGTCTCGAAAGGGATTTCCAATTAGATTAAATCATTATCAGACTGATATCTCTAAGATAAAACGTGATTTAGAGTGGGCGCCAACTTTTGATTTACTTAATGGTCTAAAAGATAGTTTTGTGAATGATTTTAATAATAAAAAGAGTGAGGAATTTGATGGAAATTCAGATAATATTCTTTTTAATTCTTAAATAACCTAATAAAGTCACAAAAGTCAGGATGAACCCTAACCAATAAAAAATTAAAGCCAAATTATTCAATAAGCTAATTTTTAATGGTGTAAAGAAGGTGATTACTGAAATAAAAAAGAAAAATGTTTTATATTTTCCTAAAATTGATGCTGGTAAACCGTCTTTTGCAGAGTTTCTTAGGCTAGAAATAATTAATTCTCTAAATAAAATTAATGACAAAGACCAGAAGGGTATAAAATTAATTTTACAAAGGAAGGTCAAAGGAATTAAATAGAATACTTTATCGCTTAAGGGATCAAGGATAGCTCCTAATTTGGTTTTAAGATTGAATTTCCTTGCAATCAACCCGTCAAAATAATCAGTTAAACCTCCAATAATAATCAATATAAAGACATAAAAAGGTCTGTTAATTTCTAAAAAAAGTATTAATGGAAATACAAGGAAAAGTCGAGATATCGATAATAAATTGGGAATATTCAATGCTAAATTTTTAAGATTTTTTCTTAATACAAATTAGTTTTTGTATATAAAAAATATATTACACTCTCAACAAGCTTAAATTTTTAGTATTTATCATAAATGGTTTTTGATAATAGATTATAAAATTTAATTTAAATCTAAATCCTAAAGATTATAAACTCAACTTCTCTTTATGAATGCTGATGTTTTATATTACAAAATTATTCCTTATATCTAATGCAGCCTCATAGCCTAAAGCTATCTCCAGAATCTGATTTGATAAATTCAATTAAAGAATATTCTTTATCGAATAATTTATACGGGTATGTTTCTGGAGTGGTTGGTAATCTAAGAACAGTTTGTATTCAATGCCCAGGAAATCAAGAGATAAATAAATTTGAGGGAAATCTAGAGATTGTTTCTTTAAACGGACATTTTAATAAAGGAGATGTTCATTTACATTTGAGTTTTGCAGATGAGGGATGTAATGTCTTTGGCGGGCATCTTGAGGAGGGATGTATTGTAAAAAAAGGTACTGATATATTATTACTTTCTTTTGAACAAAAAATTATTAATATCTCAAATCATGATTTGATCGCTAATGAATCACGTGTAAAAGCATATATCTTAAAGGATTGTCCTTGGTCTAAAAGAGCAATTAGGTTGCTTAATTCTTTATCTATCCCTCATGAAGTTACTTTAATAGACAATGATGAGAGCTTTCAAAAAATAATGGCTCAAAGTAGCCATAATACTTTCCCTCAAATATTTTTGGATAATAAATTTTTTGGAGGATATGATGAACTTTCAGAACAAGCAAAATTGGATAACTTAATTTCATTTAAGTAATCTAAATTTTTAACTATCACGATTTGTAAGCTTTTCAGCAACTAATTCGTCTTCTAACTGCTTTATTAATCTTGATACAAGACTTTGAAATTCTGGTTGACAACCTTTAAATGCAGCTTTATGTCTTATTGGTTCATTTCTAGTTCTTAAATCAGTAAGCATTAATTGTAATGCATCAATTTTGGAGTTTATTTTCATGGTTTTATTCTATATATTTACATCTTTTAAATCATTTGCATAGCTTTTTTAAAAGATATCTTTTTATTATCATTCGAACTTGTTACTTCTATTAATTTATTGATGGATTCTTTGTTTTTTAAAGAATTTATACAACATTGCGCAACTAATCTTCTTGGGATTGATCCATTAATTTGAGTATCCTCCTTTGAGTAATTTATATTTTCTAATTTAATATCTTCATTCTCCTTTAATCCTCCAGGTCTAATAATAGTCCATTCGAAATTTGAATTTCGTAGAAAGTTTTCACCTAATTTCTTCCAAATAAGAATTAAACCAAATAAGTTTAATGGGTGAAATAATTTACCAGTACAAAGGGAACTAACTAAAATAACTCTTTTAATACCAACTCTTTTGCAACTCTCTAATTGCCTGTATACACCCAATGCATCAACCTTTGCAGGACCAGTTAAATCTAATGATGCTCTCGCTCCAGTCGCAATTATCAAAGCATCAATATCTTTTAAAGCTTCATCAAGTTCTCCTTTTTTGTCTAATGAAACCCTAATTGTTTCTAAACGCTCTAATCCTGCTGAGACTTTTGAATTCTTTCTAATGATTTGCCTTACTTTATATCCTTTCTTAACTGCTTCTTCGGAAATTCTATAACCTGTTTTCCCCGATGCACCAGTAATTGCTATTTTCATAATTAAAAAACTAATTTAAATATTATATAAATTTCTTAAGGCTTTTTACATATAAATTTCTTTTTTCTTTTGGGATAAAGAGTGCGACATAAATAACATTTTGTTCCATCACAGCCTCTTGCTGTGCAGAATTCTCTGCCATAAAAGATTATTTGCAAATGTAAGGTATTCCAATCATTAACAGGAAATATTTTTTTTAGGTCTTTTTCTGTTTGAACTACGTTATCTCCATTTGATAGCCCCCATCTTTGTGCCAACCTGTGTATGTGAGTATCTACCGGGAATGAGGGTATTTTAAACACTTGAGACATTACAACTGATGCTGTTTTATGACCTACCCCTGGAAGAGATTCAAGCTTCTCAAAAGAATCTGGGACTGCGCCATTATGTTTCTCAATCAATAATTTGGATAAGTTATAAATGTTCTTTGATTTTTGATTAGATAGACCTAAAAATTTTATGTATTCGTAAATGCTATTAATACCTAGCTGCACCATCTTTTCTGGATTATCTGCAACTTTAAATAAGCTTTTTGTTAATTCATTAACTTTCTTGTCTGTTGATTGAGCACTTAAAACTACGGCGACGAGAAGTGTATATGCATTTGTATGATCAAGGGGTATTGGAGGCGATGGATATAGCTTTTTGAGTTCCTTGCGTATTATTTCTGCTCTTTCAGACTTTCTCATTAAACTTGAAAATTAAACGGTGTATAAAATTATACAAGGGATATTTTAGGTGAATATTTTCTGCTAACTTAATATATTTGAATAAGAAGAACTTAGTGGAAAATGATGCGTTAATAATTGATGATTTGCATCATAAATATGATAAGCAAGAATGTTCAAATTGGATATTAAACGCAATTAACCTGAAAATTGAAAATGGCGAGTTGTTAGGGTTGCTTGGTCCTTCTGGTTGCGGAAAAACTACTCTTTTAAGATTAATCGCTGGGTTCGAATATCCCTCTAGAGGGAGGATTTCTCTAAATGATAAGGAAATTTCAAGTGGAAAAAAAATTCTTAGTCCAGAGAAAAGAAATATTGGTATGGTTTTTCAAGATTATGCACTATTCCCTCACTTAACTGTTTTGGAAAATGTAATTTTTGGTTTAAAAAACAAAAAAGATAGATCTAGAGTTGATTATTTATTAAATGTTGTAGGTCTTGATAGTTTTATTGGAAGATACCCACATGAATTATCTGGAGGCCAAAAACAAAGACTAGCAATTGCGAGAGCTCTTGCTCCTGGTACTAATTTTATTTTATTAGATGAACCATTTTGTAGTCTTGATATGCATGTCAAACTAAAATTGAGAAGTGAACTCCCAAATATCCTAAAAGGTTGTAATGCAAGTGGATTGATGGTTACTCATGATCCGGAAGAGGCAATGTCAATTTGCGATAAAGTTGCCGTCATGAATGAAGGAAAAATACATCAAATTGATACACCAATTAACCTTCTAAACAATCCCAAGACCCTATTTGTTAGTAGTTTTATTTTGGGTAATAATATTATTAATCTTCAAAAAAATGGTGATTCTTATATGTCTTGTTTAGGTGAAATAAATAGTTCAGGGGTTTTACAAAATGCAAATATAAAAAGTATGTCAATTTCTCCTAAATTTATTTCAATTAAAAGATCAGAATCTGGTGATGCGATTGTTATATCTAAAGAATTTCTTGGAGAATTTCTTATATATAAAGTATCTATTAATGGAAACATATTAAGGGTTAGAACTGATATTAATAATCTCCTTAATAATGGCGATAAATGTTCTCTTTCTATTAATAAAAATAGTTATTATTTTTTATATCCTGGAGCATATAAGGAAAATATATAGACTATTTTTATAGGCAATTACACTTGCCCCCCTTCCAATTAGAGCATTTTTTCTTTTTACATTTCTTTTTTTTACTGTTATATATTTTATTAGTTAATAGCAGTTCAGAAAATCTGTACTGTAAATTCATTTATAGTATTGAGATTGATTTTCATTATCATATTATTTAATTTAATTTAAAGGATTAATTAATTACTAATTTATACAAAATGTTGTATTATTTAATTAGTTTCTTATATAGCAATGAAAGAAAATAATCTAAAGTTAAAGAAATTAATTAATTTTGGTCCATCTGGAAGAGCTGTTGCACAGCCAATTGACAAAAGTTTATTAGATAATATTTTTGAACACTTAACAATGGAAAGATATGCAAATGTTCAATATTTTTCTATATACCTCTGGTTTCAAGAACGTGATTTAAATGGATTCGCTTCTCATTTTCTAAGTGAATCACAAGGTGAAATGGAACATGCGCAGAAATTTGCAGATTACTTAATCGCAAGAGGACAAAGCGTAAAATTAGATGAAATTCCTGCACCAGTTCAAGCATGGGATTCAATAGAGGATCTGATTTCTTATTCTTTCAACATGGAGGCTGATTTAACTTCATCTCTGCAACAACTTTATTCTATTTCAGAAAGAATTTCAGATACAAGAACTAACGTATTTTTAGATCCAATCATTGAGGCTCAAACTAAATCAGAAGATGAATTCGCAAACATACTTGGTAAAGTAAAGTTTGCTTCTAATCAACCCTCTGCAATCCTATTGATAGATAGTGATTTAAAGAAAAAATAGATTACTTTCAAATTTATTTTCATTCAATGTTCTTTTCGTTATTTCAACAAGTAAATTAGAAAAGTTAATATTCTCAGTATTGTTTTTATTTAAGAGCTCAGCTATTTTATAAATCTCATTAACTCTTTTAAAAAGATTTTTGTTTTCAGAAAATAACCTTCCCTTCAATGCTTTATTTCCTGTAGATTTGTAGGATTGCTTGATATTTCTGAGTCTATTCGATAAAATTTCAACTTCCATTAACAAGTTGTTAGTAAGTGATTGTGATTCCTTCATATTTTTATAGTGGCGATGTTTCAATAAAAGAAGGAGCAACACTAACTGTTTGGGTTCCAATAGGAGCTATTAATAACTCAGATGATCTTAATTTAGAAATTAATCTTGTTGATGTTACTCGTGTAGAACCGATTAATTCACCAATCCTTTCATGAGTCAACCTAAAAGGTAACTCACACCATTGACCACATCTTCTCCCTAGACGATTTACTAGTATTGAAAACAACGCTTGTAATCGCTGTTCTGCATTTCCTAAGTGTCTAATCCTAAGGAGTTGCAAAGTCCATTCATTTACTGCATCGAAACCAATATTCTCGTCAATATTTACATTGCTGTGAAAAGACAAATCTGTTAGTGCTTCTACACAGACACCTTCGCTACATAAAAGTTCGGTTCTTAATTGATCTCCTGATTGTAAAAATGCGAGTGTCATTCCTTCAGTTTCCTCACATGGACAATAAACTCTTGCAATTCCACTTTCAACTTCTAGGCATGTCCCTTTTGGTCTTGATGCAGGATCTATTAATACGGATTGTCCAGTTATTATCCTTACTGATTTTGACGGAGAGTCTCCATAACTATGGAAATTCATTAATTTATGATAATGAGAATTATTATCAATTATGCACTAAAAAATTACTTATTGCAATAGATTCTCATTATCATCACATATCTGATGTTTTTCTTTACAAAGTATTTATGAATATAATTTAGGTAGAATTTTAAATATTTTATTTTAAATGAGCGTAAATAGAGTTTGCTTTAATTGTGGAAGTTCTTCATTCGTCTCAGATCGATCTTTAGGAGGAAGGATTGTGTGCTCTAAATGTGGATCTTCTTCATTCAAAAAAAAATCCTCTTCTTTTTTTAAAAGTAAAAATTTAGTATTTCTTGCTATTGCGATAGCTATTTTCATAATTGTTATTTAGATAATCTGTTTATATTCCAATGTCCATTATTATTAGTTACCTTTACTTGAATACCATATAACTTATTAAGATTTTCACTATTAATAACCGTATTTTGATCTCCATCAGCGATTATCTTACCATCTTTTAGCATTATGACCCGGTCATAAATTTTTGTAATCGTTGAAATATCATGAGTGACGCATAAAATTTTGGTATTTAATTTTGCTAATTCATTAACCTTATCAACTACAAAAAACTTTGATTTATAATCTAAATTTGCAATTGGTTCATCAAGGATTAAGATTTCTGGATTTTTGATTAATGCCCTAGCAATGAGAGAAATTTGTTTTTCTCCATCTGATAAATATGAAAAATTCTTTTTAGATAAATTAGATATATTCATTTTCTTCATGATTTTTTCCACCTTATAAGAATCTCTTTCAGATTTATTTTGTACGTAACAATATTTTCCATATAGTCCACTTAAAATTAAATCAAAAACTTGTAAATTTGGATTTATTCTATTTTTTATATCATTATTTACCGTACTTACTTTTTTTCTTAGTTCCCATAAATTTATAAGTTCTTCGTCAAATATCTTCAGTTTCGATTCATTAGCTACTACTGGGTAAATGTTTCTATTAATTATTTCAATTAAGGATGATTTACCTGAACCATTTGGTCCAATTAATATTACATTCTCTGAATATGCTAACTTTAAATTTAAATCTGTAATTACTCCATAGCCATTTTTAAAACAATTTATATTTTTTGCATCAAACCAAAATTTTTTAAGCACTAAAACTTATTACTCCAAAATATAATCAATTGAATTGAGCTTAAAATAAATATAAAAAGATAAAGCCAATTCAACCATGAAGGTCTATTTACTTTCTTCATAAATCATATTATTAACATAAAAAATATAAGCGGAGCAGCAAATCTTACAAATGTTTTTCTAATAATATCTATATTATTTGCAATTTCTAATTTCTTTATCTCAGGTGGATATTTCAATATCACTTTGTCATATACATCAAGATTTCGGGTTTTTATATTATTTTTCCATGGTTCATCTTTATCTTCAGACTTTTTGTACCATTTCCAAAAATAATTTATTATTCTATCTTCTCCCAATAATTTTATTTCGTCCTTACTTATAAATCCCATATTGTGGTTATATGTCTGTGTTTTTAAAATCATATAATCCTCATCAAATATCTTATAAAAAATCTTTTTTTGATTCTCTTTAAACAACATGAGGTTATTAAGTAGTTTATTTTTTAAAAATTTCCTGTAATGTCGTACTATTACTCTTGCTTTGTTATTTCCTAGTGGAATATGATCTAAAACTTGTAAATATCTAGCTGTGGAGGGATCACCTTTATAGATTAATATCCTTCCTGGTGGTAAATATTTAATCCGGATGAATTCTTTTGTAGGTTTATTCTTGTAGAAATAAATACTTTCAATGTATTTAGGAGTAACATTAATTGTCTGGTTAAAACTTACTAGAACGTTTTTATTAACATCTTTATCAGGAATTGTATCGCCATGTACCCAAAAAAGATGAAGGATATCTAAGTGATTTTCAATTATTCTTGACCAATCACATTTAAAGTCGACTAGTACCTCTTCAAATACATAATCCTTATGCGTAAAACCATTTTCATATAATTCATAGTTACTTATTGGTGCATCTTCGCTTATGTTGTTTAAATCAGTGTCAGATTTTTTAGAAAAATGTACAAAGATATATCCATTCTTCTCTAAAGCTTTGTATTGAGATAAGTGAATTCTTTTGGCGTAGTTATCGTAGTTGTTATCTACTATATGTCTGCATGTTATTCTATCGAGATTTTGGCAACTTCCACCAGATGAGAATTTAGCTCCATGATATGGACAGGTTATTAATCCATCTGATAATGTTCCTTCAAAAAAAGAGGCCCCCCTATGTGGACAAATATTTTTAATGCACCTAACGCTTTCATTTTCATCTCTATAAAGAACAAGAGGCTCATCATAGAGTGAAAAATAATATAGCTTATTTTTTTTTAGTTCTTTCGAAGGACAAATTGCATACCAACCAAATAAACCTATTTTTAATTCATTTTGATTTTCTCTAATATCAAACGAGTCAATTTTTACTACCGTTCCTTTTTTAAATGGCTTAAGAACGGTATTTAAGTCTTTTGATTTAAAAAAATTAATTTGTCTGTTTTCCATAAATTAATTTCTTTTCTAATTGACTGTTTATCTTTCGGAACTATAACCCAAGTAAATAATCAATTTCTTATAAAAAGAAAATTCTCTATTATTTGTAGCAATAATCATCTAGTTATCTAAAAATATTGAGTCTCTATCGTATCTATATGTATCTTTATTTCATGTTTTTTGTATCTTTTGTGATTCTTTCAAATTTTTTATGTAATCAATAGCATCATCAATATTTTTGTGGAAATTACATTGACCCAAATAACAACCTATAAATCTTAAAAATTTTCTCTTGCCACCACTAATTTCATATCTATGTATTGTTCCTCCATCTATAGGAGCATAAATAAGTTCTGGTAGTGCCATATTAATTTTATATTTATACTTAATTAAACAATAATTCATGTTTAAATACATTTCCATAGCTCAATCCATATATTTAATAATTAATTTACTTATTTTTGGATAATTATTTATTGAATATCCATGTATTATTTGTTAACTATTAATTATTGATATGGATTTTTTATTATGCCAAAAGCATTTAGGCGTTTTTTAAAAAAATTACCCAAAAAAATTCAAACTATAAAATACTCATTTAGAGAGTTTTTATCATCCAAAATATGAAATAGCTGTTTTAGTTAATAAATTTTTAATTTCTATAATTTTTAATAAAACATAGTCGGCAGAGTTAAATTTTAAACTATATTAAATTTGCAATTTTTGAAATATTATGATCAAAAGCGTTTTTGCGATATTCACCTTAACTTTGCTTTTTCTATTTATTAGTCCAGTTTACTCATTAGATACTTCTTCTAAGACTCTTGAAAAGTATACTATAAAGATTTCTAACAAATTCACTAGAACTTACTGCAACACTACCAAATTCGGTATTTCTTATGAGGGAGCTTTGGCATTTGCTATTGGAGAAACTAACAAGGAATTTAAAAATAATAAACTCAATAAGTTGATAGATTATTCTCTATTAAAAAATTCAATAGTTAATGATTTAGAAAATAATTGCCAGGTTTATGATTTTGCTTTAAGTAATTTAGAAAATTTAAAATTTAACTAGAAAAATGTAAATTGTTAAAGGCTTATTTTTTACCTATCCAATCATTGGGTTTCTCCATCATCCATTCGAAAACACCTTTAGCATCTAGGTTTTTAGATGCATAAACAAATAAAATTGGAAATATTAAAATTACTGCGACAATAACTACTAACTCTATTTTACCGATCCCCATCTCAGTTACTGTTAAGGCAAAATAATTATTCATTATCTTTATTGAATTAAAAATTTATATCTACATAATTTACAAAAAATTTTATTTCTTTCACTTCTTTATAAAAAATCTTAATTGTTTATAGTGAAATATATTTGTATAAAGTACCTATTTTATTGATTCAGAGTTTTTAATAATTTATATAATATATTTATGTTTGATGGTTATGAAACATGAAATTATTATTTTCACACCTATTTTTGTATTATTGATTGGATCTATATTTTTTACAATTTTAAAAAAAAGAAAAAGATCAGCTAAAAGTATTTATAAATTAATAGATGATTTAGAAAAAAAATACATATATTAATCTTTTTTTAGGAGTAAAGTTTAATCAAACTCTATACCTACTTCTTCTTTTAAATCTCTCTCCAAATCTGGAAGATGAGGTTCAACCCAATGATCTTTGTTATCAATACCAGCTGCATTTACATAATTCATGATGTGTTTATCCACTTGCTTGTAAAGATCATGCAAATTTAAATCCATACGTATATCGTGTGCAATTTCAGAGACTTGTTGTTCTGTTAGACAATGATCTGGATGAAGTAAATCACAACATGGAATTCTCTTTTCAATCAATTCATTTAGATTGATTTTTATTTCGTAATCTTGATGGACAGTCATTTAATTTATAGCTTTATTATTATTCTAATTATGTTTAAGGTTTTGTATATCTTTAGTCAAGAAACAAAGTTCTTTAATGCATATACAGTAATTTTATATAAATAGATCTTCCAAATCTTTATATAAATCATCATTCTCTTTTTGTTTTTCTAGATGGTCATGGTGATCTAGTGAGAGTTCTTTTTTTGAGGTGTAGAAAAGATATCCAAGGGCTCCTAAAAGTAATGTTGTTGGTAAAATCATTAGCATTTAATTGACTTATTATGAATATAGTGCAACACTTATTACAGTCAAGTGCTGAACTTTAATTAATTTATAAATGCCTACCAAGAAAAAAAGAGTTGGTTTTATCCCTAGAGAAGATGTTATGAGAATAATTGATAAGTTGAGCATCGAGAACAATTTAAGTAATTCAAAAATAATAAGTATTTTGGTTGAGGAAGCACTTTCTATAAGGGGCATATTTAATAAAAATAATGGAAAAGCAACCCCATCATTTCAATGGCATGAGGGACTTTCAAGAAACTTATCTGATAATTCTGCTGTTTCTATAGATAAATCAGAATCCTCAATCGATACTAAATTAGTAAATAATCTTACTCCAAGTAATTTTACCCATTTAAATGAAGTAAATAACGAGGCTTTTAACTTGGAAACTTATAAAATGTTTTTATCCTTCCTTAAATTTCAGGAAATGAAAGAAAAATATGATACATAAAAAGTGTTGCTTAGTGCTGTACTGTGCGCTAAATTTGATTTGCATTTTAGAGGATTTTCGTATTAGAAATTATTTATTACCATTTCAAAAACCTAAATTAAATTTATCCATAAATATTTATTCCTATGAATTCATCTTTCCCAGTTTTATCTGTAAATCTACTCCCTCCAGACAAGTTATATTGTAATTTTAGTTATTGGAGTTCTTTGTTCTCTCAGGATATGCAAATTTTATGGGATAGAGCCCATGGAGTACCTTTAGAAAAACTGCCAAAAGGTGTTTCTGATATGATTTTTCCGTATTTATTGCTTGCACTTTCAGACTATAAGACTTCTCAAATAAATAAAATGAATGGAATAGGATTAGACAATCTATTAACCCTTTGGTTTGATAAATACTTATTAAATAAAAATGGTTACTTCGAGCTAATTAAAAAATAATTTTATATCCAATTTTTAATATCAACTTTGATTGCCATCAAAAATGTATTACCACTAAAAATTTTTTAAGTGATTCTTTTCGAATTGGCACATCAATAGTATTGCTATAAATAAATTAATTGGTTTGATGATGAATTATTTAAGCTTCTGTTTAGCAAATATGTGTTTTATCGTTTTGATAATGCTAATCAGGAGAGATATAAAAATAAGAAAAGCAAGATAAATGAAATTTAATTCAAAGACCCTAAGCTTGATATTAAATCTATTATTTTGTTTATTTATATTTATTATTTAAATTTTTAGTCTTTATTAATTAATTTTTAAAATATCAAAAATTAATATTCAAGTATGGTTGACTTTTATTTTTAATGAGACGATAATGACAAAAATAAAAATTTAATTGTGAATCCTCTTTCAGATACTTTTGATGATTTTGTTGATGATCTACTTTCATCCGATGTTAATTTGTTAAAAGGGGAACTTGATTTTCTTCTTATGCAACATTTATTTAATTCTATAGATTTGAAGCTTATAAATAAAAATGAAACTGAATATGACCAATCATTGGCTGCTTAATTTTTATGAAATATTTTTATGAAAAGTTTTGGGTTCCAGCTTTTGGTTTTATTTTATCTAAATTTGTTTTTTTAATAGAAGGTAAAAAGCAAGACCCTAAAAATAAAAAAAAATAGATTAATTACTTTTTTCTTCATAAAGTATTTTTAAATACATAAATTAAGTGAATATATTTTGATAACAACAAAAGTAGTGCTTTAAATTTATGAACATATGCATGGTTAAAATATAGTTATTGCTTTTTAGCAAATTAAAATGAACAAAAATAATATGTTGAAGCCATATACAGTACATTACCGTGATTTTCAGAACATAAGATTAGAAAATTGTTTTTATGCTTCTGACGCTTACGAGGCTAGAACACTAGCAATGGAATTCAATAAGTATATAAATGAACATCCAAACAGTATTGACCTAATAAGATGCGAAAAATGAATAAAAGTTTTGAGTAATCTGGATAATTTATTTAAACACTTAAGAACTTATCTATAACTGCTTGACTCAACTCACTAGTATTTCCACTTGCAACAATACCTCCGCGTTGCATCGCATAATATCTATTGGCTTGTCTTACAAAATGCAAGTGTTGTTCTACTAATAAAACACCAATTCCTGTATCTCTAATTATCTGATTGATTGCATTTTCTATGTCTAAAACTATATTTGGCTGAATCCCTTCCGTTGGTTCGTCAAGTAATAGTAGTTGGGGTTTGCCCAGCAATGCTCTTGCAATAGCAAGTTGCTGTTGTTGTCCACCACTGAGATCTCCTCCTTTCCTTTGTAGAAAATCTTTTAGGATTGGGAAGAGATCATAAATAAATGGATCTATTTTCTTGTTCTTAGATAATCCACCTGGCAGCGACTCCATTCCTAACATAAGATTCTCTTCAACTGATAGATATGGAATAATTTCTCTCCCTTGAGGAACGTAAGCCATTCCTTTCCTCGCCCTTTGATGAGGTGCTTTTCTATTGATATTTTCGCCAATCAAAAAAATATCGCCTTTTTTTTGTCTTAACAAACCAATAAGTGATTTCAATAAAGTTGTTTTGCCAACTCCATTTCTTCCAATCAAACAAACCATTTCTCCTGATTGAACATTTAAATCTACATCTCTGAGAATATGACTTTCGCCATAATATGTATTCAATGATTTGATTTCCAGTAAGTTTTTCATAATTAATCCTCAGGCCTTCCTAGATAAACATCAATAACTTTTTGGTCCTTTTGTATAGTTTCCATTGACCCCTCGCATAATACTGTGCCTTGATTTAATACTGAAACATTACTATCAAGCCTTCTTATAAATTCCATATCGTGATCTATTACCACTACAGTATTTTCTCCTGATAATGATTTTAATAAATCAGCTGTAAGATCAGTTTCTTCATCAGTTAAACCAGCTACAGGTTCATCAACTAACATTAAATCTGGCTTCTGTCCTACTAACATGGCTATCTCGAGCCATTGTTTTTGGCCATGTGATAATGAACCAGCTTTAGAATCAACTTTTTGAGCTAAATTGACAATCTTCATAAGACGTTCAATCTCATTAAGTTGCTCATCCTTAATACTTTTATTTATAAGGTTTAAGGGACTTTTAGGAGTTGACACTGATATTTCAAGATTTTCTTTAACTGTTAGATTTTCAAAGATTCTTGGACTTTGGAACTTTCTTCCCACTCCAAGTCGAGCAATCTTATGCTCTTTTCTACCTACTAAAGATTTTCCTTTGAAAATCACTTCACCTTTTGTTGGCTTAACCTTTCCAGTTATTACATCAAGAAATGTTGTTTTACCCGCTCCGTTGGGTCCTATTACAGCTCTTAATTCTCCTTTCTTTAAATTCAAATTAAGTTTGTTGAGAGCTAAAAAACCCTCGAAACTAACAGTAATATCTATTAAATTAAGAAGATTTTTATTATTCATTATTCCCCTCCTTATTGTTAACTTCTAAGCTTGGATAGGTTTCAATCTTCCTTTTTAAACCAAATCTTTGAAGAAGATTCCTAGGACCATCTCCTTGAATCCATCCTAAAACACCTTCTGGCAGAGCTGTTACAACTAAGATAAATAACCCTCCTTGGATAAACATCCAGCTAGCAGGTAAGGCTTCACTAACTAGACTTTTTGCGTAGTTGATGAAAACTGCTCCTAGTATTGCTCCCAACAATGTTCCCCTACCTCCAACAGCAACCCATATAACCATTTCTATAGAAAAGGGCACTGTCATAAATTGAGGTGATACTATTCCAGACTGAACAGTATATAAAGCTCCCGAAATGCCAGCGAGACCTCCAGCAATAGAAAATATTATCGTCTTGAATATAACTGGATTATATCCTGTAAATCTAACTCTTGGTTCATCATCTCGTATTCCTATAAGGATATTTCCAAATCTTCCTTTAACTACCCACTTTGCAAAAAACCATGCGGCTATTACTAGTACGGCGGTTATCCAAAAGAATATTCTTTGCATGGACTCAGAGCCTACCATCTGACCAAATAGTTGTGTTACATCTGTTTTTAATCCATTTGTTCCATTTATAAGTTTTTGCTGTCCATTAAAGAAGTTAAAGAATACAAGAAGAGAAGCTTGAGTAAGTATAGAAAAATAAACCCCTTTGATTCTATTCCTAAAAACAAGAAATCCAATTAAACCTGCAACAGATGCTGGAATTATCCAGATAGCAAAGAAGGTAAAAACAGGCGATCTGAACGGTTCCCAGAAAAAAGGTAATTTTTCAACACCATATAAAGCAAAAAATTCAGGAATATTATTTGGAAATTCAGAGGAGCTGGTTATTTGTAAATACATTGCTGCACAATATCCACCTAGTGCAAAAAATATACCTTGTCCAAGACTTAGTAAACCTGTATATCCCCAGATAAGATCAACACCAAGTGCAACTATGGATAAGGATAAGTATCTACCTAGAAGGTTTAATCTAAATACAGGGAGTAGAGTTGGTGCTGCAATAATTAAGGCTATTAATATTATCCAAAATGATAATACTATTTTTTTATCAAATTTAATTTTACCTAAGGACATTAGTTTTCAACCATCCTTCCTTTTTGAGGAAACAAACCTGTAGGTTTAAATTGTAAGAATATAACAATTAGGGCAAATATCATTACTCTTGCCATACTTGTGGTCGCAAAAAAGTTAATTGTATTTGATAAAGGTAAAGGCATATCTGGCCATATTGATAAGAGCCTTCCAGCTCCAATTAAATCAGTCATTATTCCTATTCCAAATGAAGCAAGTACTGTTCCTAATAAATTTCCTACTCCTCCCAACACTACAACCATAAAACAACCAACTATATAGTTTCCCCCAACATTTGGTCCTACAGAACCTAAAAGAGATACGGCTACCCCAGCAACTCCTGCTAAGCCAGATCCAATTCCAAAAGTAATTATATCCACTTTTTCAGTAGATATACCAAGACAATCACTCATTTGTCGGTTCTGAGTAACTGCTCTTATACGCATCCCCCAAGCACTTTGATTAAGAAATAATGTTATTGCTATTACAGAGATTAGAGTAATGACAATTATCATTAATCTTGTTTTAGGAAATGCAGTGCCAATAATTTCAACTTGACCTCTCATCCATGAGGGTGCTGTTACATCAACATTTCGAGCGCTTGCTCTACTAAGTTTGCTGACAGAGGATGAGATTACGCTACCTGTCAGTACCCCAGCTAAAGCAGAAAATATCCAAGAACTAAATTTAAAATATTTGAAATTTATTGATTCTTTTATTTTTGAAGGGAATGTTGTTGGTAAGAATAAACCAATTAACAGACTTATAATCAGACCGGTTCCATAAGCTAAAGGTACACTTCTGACAAATTGTTGAAGAATTAAGCTTACGCCCCAAGTTGCGAGAAGTGTCTCTAGTGGACTTCCATAAAGCTTTCTTATTATAGTTTTTTCCAGGAGAATACCTACTACTCCACTAACAATAAAAGCAAGGAAAATAGAAACTATTATGTACGAATTGTAGAAAGGTTTTAAAATAGGTAATTTGAAAATTAATTGTGTTACGTATGTTGTGTAAGCCCCAAGCATCATAAGTTCTCCATGGGCAAGATTTATTACACCCATAAGACCAAAAACAATTGCTAGTCCTAATGCAGCAACAAGTAGTACAGATCCGATTGCAACACCATTAAAAAGACTATCGAGAAGTAACTCCAATTTAGAAAAAGAAAATATTTGATTATATAAAATAAAAGGAGGCGTTAACCTCCTTTTATTTTGAAGTATAGGTCTTAATTAGATTAAAGCTTATACTTTTCTCCTTTGGAAGGATCTGTCCAATCGCATGCAAATCCTTTAGAACTTGGATGCTTTTGGTTCCATGCTTGAGGAAGAACAACTCCTGTCTCTTCAAGGATTGTAAATCCACCCTCTGCATTAATCTCTCCAATTCTTACTGTTTGAGATAAGTGATGGTTAGGCATAACTTCAACAGGACCTTGAGGAGCATCAAACTTTTGTCCAACAAGAGCTTCTCTTACTGCGTTATCGTCGAATGTTCCAGCATCTTCTACTGCCTGTTTCCACAAGTAGACCATGTTATAAGCAGATTCTTGAGGATCAGCTACAACACGATCTGCTCCCCATCTTTTCTTGAAACTTGCAGCAAATTTCTTAGATGCAGGAGTATCAATTGACATCATGTAGTTCCATGCGCCGTAGTGACCTTCAAGGAACTCAGGACCAATTGTACTAATCTCTTCTTCAGCAATTGAATAGTTCATTACGTAGTACCCACTTGAAGGTGTAATACCTGCATCTTGAATCTGTTTGAAGAATGCAACGTTTTGGTCACCATTAAGAGTATTAATGATTATTCCACCTTCAGGAAGCGCTTTTTTGATTTTTGAGATAATTGGAGCAACTTCAGTATTTCCTAATGGAAGGTAATCTTCTCCAACAACTTTACCGCCTAACTGCTTTACCTGAGCTTTTGTGATTGTGTTTGAAGTTCTTGGAAAAACATAATCAGAACCTACAAGGAAGAAATCTCCACCAGCTGCGGGAGAACGCTTATACATGAAATCTGTAGCGGGTTCCGATTGTTGGTTTGGTGTGGCTCCGGTATAGAAAATGTTGTTAGAACATTCTTGAGCTTCATATTGAATTGGGTAGTAGAGGAACGCATCTTTTGATTCGTAGACAGGTAACATTGCCTTTCTACTTGCAGATGTCCATCCACCAAATACGACAGGAACTCCGTCTTGGTCTATAAGTTTCTTTGATTTTTCAGCAAAAGTTGGCCAGTCAGATGCACCATCTTCAACTATGTATTCTATTTTGTAGCTTTTGCCGCCAACTGTAACACCACCAGCAGCATTTATCTCTTCAATAGCCATTTTTTCTGTATCAACAAGAGTTGATTCAGAGATAGCCATTGTTCCGGATAAAGAATGTAAAATACCAACGGTTACTGTGTCATCGAAACTTCCGGAGGTTCCGCCTCCACCACAGGAAGTTGCGGTGACCGCAAGTGAGGCAGTAGCTAAACCTGCCAAAATACGCCTTGAAATTCTCATGAATTAGGATAAATTAGGTAATTGACCCTGATTAGGGGGATAAAGTAAAAGTTATTAACGAGTGAGAATTCGTTTTGTATCAGTCGTAACTTTTTGTTGAATCCAATATATTAGTAATGAACATTTTTCTAGTTTCGATTGTTTGGTATATGTGATTCTAAAAATTGAGTTATTTCTTCAACTCCTGTGCCGCTACTAAGGTTGGTAAAAAACCAAGGTTTCCCTTTTCTCATAAATTCAGTATCACTTTTCATAATATTTAAATCTGCACCAACTTTATCTGCTAAGTCAATTTTGTTTATTAACAATAAATCCGACCTTGTTATCCCTGGTCCCCCTTTTCTAGGAATTTTGTCTCCGGCAGATACATCAATTACATATATTGATAAATCTACAAGTTCTGGACTAAAACTAGATGCTAAATTATCACCTCCACTTTCTACAAAAACAAAATCTAAAGGATTATATTTAGTTTCTAAATCTAAAACTGCATTTTTATTTAATGAACAATCCTCTCTTATCGCGGTATGAGGACAACCTCCTGTTTCTACGCCAATAATTCTTCCTTCCTCTAAAACCTTTTTATTTATAAGAAAGTTAGCATCTTCTTTGGTGTAAATATCATTTGTTACAACTGCTATCTCATAATTTTTTTTCATGCTTAAGCATAGAGTCTCTACTAGTGCAGTTTTTCCTGAACCTACAGGCCCAGCAACCCCTACTCTCAATTTGCTGCTCATAAATTAATTTCTAAAAAGTTTTGTATAAAGGTCATTATGATTTTGTTGTGCCATAGCTAAACCTACATTGCCAAAATAGATGTCATCAATTTCTTTGTCCATAATTTCTTTAGAAACTTTTGAAATTATTGCTAATAAGTCTCTTTGAATTAATTGTGCTTTTGTTGACCCAATAGGAATAATTCTTAATGCAGCACTAAGTTGGTTAGCACTCCAGGCATAGAAAAAATTCTCAACCATTTCCAACTTCGTAATTTCAAAACAATAACAAGCCCAACTCCACGCTAATGACCAGGAGCTTTTTTTATTATTTTCATATGGATATTCAAATCCAAATTCTTTGGTTAAATCAAAAAGAGATTTTGCCATTTGAATTTGTTGTTCTCTTATTTCGAGAGAATCCTTTGATGAGAGTATCCATTTATCCAAACTCATTAGCTTTTGTAAATTACCTTTTAAATTTTTGCAGTCGTTTATCTCATTGAAAATATCAAAAAATCAAGTAAAAGTTTTGCATCGAGTCTTATCTGACCAATATTTAGTTCACTTATAATTAAGTCTTTTACCGAATTTGAATCAGATAAATTTTTATTATGAAGATAACTCTCCATTCCCTCCGAATAACAAAATCCTCCAACTGGTAAGTTAGGACTTGTTAATAAATATTTTAATAAGTGACTTTTACTCATGACTATGGGCACCTCTTTCCGGAAAAAACTTTTTTTTCGTATTTTTTATATCAACTTTAAAATTAAGAAGCATATTTTTAATA
>QCBE01000002.1 GCA_003281715.1 Prochlorococcus sp. AG-347-B23 | reverse complement strand
GAGGGATTTACTCGGGGAGCAAGGAATTTCTCCCGAGAAAGAAAGAGGCCAAGGTTCTGGAGTAATTATTAATGATAAAGGTTTGGTTCTTACAAATGCTCATGTTGTAGAAAGAGTTGATGATGTGTCAGTAACTTTGGCAGATGGAACTATTTGTGATGGGCAGGTTTTGGGAACAGATGCAGTAACTGATATAGCTTTAGTGAAAATTGAGCAATCTTCATATCCTAGTTATGCTCCACTTGGAAATTCTGAAGATCTTGAAGTTGGAGATTGGGCAATTGCTCTGGGTACTCCCTATGGTTTAGAAAAAACTGTTACCTTAGGTATCGTAAGTAGCTTACATAGGGATATTAACAGTCTAGGTTTTTCAGATAAAAGGCTTGATCTTATTCAAACTGATGCGGCAATAAATCCAGGAAATTCTGGAGGACCACTTATAAATTCAGATGGTGAGGTAATAGGCATTAATACATTGGTGAGAAGTGGGCCTGGGGCCGGTTTGGGTTTCGCAATACCAATTAATTTAGCTAAAAGTGTTTCTGATCAGCTTTTGCAAAATGGAGAAGTTGTTCATCCATATTTAGGTGTCCAATTAATTTCTTTGAATCCAAAAATTGCTAGAGAACATAATCAAGATCCAAATTCACTAGTTCAATTACCTGAAAGAAATGGAGCTCTCATTCAATCAGTCATACCTAATAGTCCTGCTGAAAAGGCTGGTTTAAGAAGAGGAGATTTAGTAATAGCAGCCGAAAATATCTCTATAAAAGAACCAAAAGCTTTATTAGATGAAGTTGAGAAAGCTCAGATAGGCAAAGTATTTCTTTTAAATGTTTTAAGAGATAATAAAGAGATTCAAATAAATATCAAACCAGAACCTCTCCCAGGTTTGACATAAATCACCTATTGAAATTTAATAATCTATAAACTTAGTAAAAAAGATTTTGGATTCACAAACTCTAATGAAGCAAATAGTTGCTGATTCAGCAATTAAGGAAGTAAAGAGTAACATGATACTCGGATTAGGATCTGGATCTACAGCCGCCCTTATGATAAGGAGCCTAGCTAATGAAATTCGTTCTGGAAAACTGAAAAATATAAGAGGTGTAGCAACTTCTTTTCAATCAGAAGTTTTAGCGTTAGAACTAAATATTCCGCTTATCGATTTAGCTTCTGTTTCTCAAATCGATTTAGCGATTGATGGAGCAGATGAAGTTGATCCAGGGTTTCAATTGATAAAGGGCGGAGGAGCCTGTCACGTTAGAGAAAAGTTAGTGGCATCAAAAGCTAATCAATTGTTGATTGTTGTTGACGAAAGTAAACTCGTACAAAACTTAAATAAATCTTTTCCTTTGCCTGTGGAGGTCCTCCCAAATGCGTGGAAGCAAGTTCAGGAAATGATTTCACAAATGAATGCAACTTCTACTTTAAGAATGGCTACTAAAAAAGCTGGCCCAGTTGTTACTGACCAAGGCAATCTTATTCTAGATGTATTGTTTAATGACGGTATTAATAATCCAAAAGATATTGAAAAGAGTATTAATAATATTCCTGGAGTATTAGAAAACGGATTATTCGTTGATCTCACAGACAAGGTATTGGTTGGAAAAATAGAAAATAGTGTTCCAATTGTTTATTCTCCCTCAAAAGTTGGCTAATCTTCAAATCTAATTTGTACTGATTTAGCGTGACTATGCAGCCCCTCACTTTTTGCAAGATTGATAATATCAAGACTGTTTATTTTTAAACTTTTTTCATTAAATTCAATTATTGAAGTGTTTTTCATGAAAGTCTCAACTCCCAAAGAACCGCTAAATCTTGAATTTCCTGAAGTAGGTAAAGTATGATTTGGTCCAGCGAGATAATCTCCCACAGCTTCTGGGGTCCATTTCCCTAAAAATATCGCTCCTGCATTTTCTATACCTCTAAGAATCTCTTCTGAATCTAAGGCTATAATTTCTAAGTGTTCTGGAGCGAAATTGTTGCTTAGTTCAATACAGGATTCATAATTCTCGCAAATAACAATTAATCCCCAATTTTTTATTGATTGCATACAAATTTCTTTTCTTGGATGATCTTCTATTTTTTTGTAAATCTCCTCTAGAACTTCTTTTGCCTGTTTCTTTGATGTAGTTAGAAGTATAGAAGAAGCTAAAGGATCATGTTCTGCTTGAGCTAGTAGATCAGATGCAATATGGGTGCTTAGGGCTGTTTCATCTGAAATAATTAATATTTCACTTGGACCAGCTAAAGAATCAATTCCTGTAGAGCCATAAATTAATTTCTTAGCAGTAGTTACGTAGATATTTCCTGGACCAGTAATAACATTAACTTTATCGATTTGATTTGTGCCAAATGCTAAAGCACCAATTGCTTGAGCTCCTCCAATTCTAAAAACTTTATTGATCCCTGATAAGTAAGCTGCAGCTAAAACAGTTTTGTTTATTTTCCCTTCTGTATTCCCAGGAGATACCATTATGATTTCTTCTACTCCTGCAACTCTTGCGGGTATTGCATTCATTAATACAGTACTTGGATAAGCAGCTCTACCTCCGGGTATATAGATACCAGCAGTTTTAACTGGTCTCCATTTCCTCTGGACTGTATCACCATGCTCTCCTTTTATAGTGAAAGATAATGGAATTTCTTTTTCATGAAATTTTTTAATTCTTTTATGGGCGACCTCAAGTGAGCGCTTTAAATCATTATCAATTTTATCCCATGCATCTTTCAATTCATAATCACTTACTTGCATTGGGTCAGGTTTGAAACCATCAAATTTTTTAGTATATTTTTCCACTGCTTTATCTCCAAAAAATTTTACCTCTTGAAGAATTTCTTCAACAATTGCATTTATCTTTTTATTTTTTTCTGAATTAGTACGAGTAGAAATCCTTTTTAATTCTTCAATAGCATCTTTTTTATTATTTATAATCTTCATATTCTTAGTTTTTCGAAATTGAGAGGTTCTAGACCCAATTTAATATCTTTATTAAAATTATATATTATTGATTAGTAGTCGATCTATTTGTTATGATGTGAATCTTATACTTATCTACAATCTGTGGCAAATAACAAATCAGCAAAAAAGAGAATACAAATTGCCGAAAGAAATCGTTTAATTAATAAGTCATATAAATCTACAGTAAGAACTTTGACTAAAAAAACCATAGAGAACTGCGAAAAATACAAAAAAGATCCAAATGAAGATAATAAAAATTTGGTGAAAACAAGTCTTAATAAGGCCTTTAGTTTAATTGATAAGGCAGTTAAGAAAAATGTTCTTCACAAAAATAATGGGGCTAATAGAAAATCCAAAATTAATAATTTCGTAAAAAAAATCCTTGTTACGAAGTAAAAAATCAGTTCCTAAGTCATGAGCCATATCGAACTCATAGATTCCCACTGTCATTTAATATTTGAAAATTTCGAGAAAGATCTTGAAGATGTGGTTCTAAGATTTCGTTTAAGTGGGGTAAAAAAATTAGTTCATGCTTGTTGTGAGTTAACAGAAATTCCTAAATTAAAAAAAATATCTCATGAATTTAATGAAATTTATTATTCAGTTGGTTTGCATCCTCTAGAGGCAAAAAAATGGAAACTAGGTTCCAAATCTCTTTTAAGAAAGTCGGCTCAAGAAGATAGAAGAGTTGTAGCTATTGGGGAATTAGGCTTAGATTTTTTTAAAAATCAAAATAAAATACAGCAAATTGACGCTCTAATACCTCAAATGGAGTTAGCCCACGAACTTGAATTACCTGTAATTATCCATTGCAGAGATGCTGCAAATGAAATGATTGAGATATGTAATGATCTATCTAAAAAAGGCATATGTCCTAAAGGTGTACTTCATTGTTGGACAGGGACCCCAGAAGAAATGCAGCAATTCTTAGATCTTGGTTTTTATATAAGTTTTAGTGGAATAGTAACTTTCCCAAAAGCATATGAAATACATGAGTGTGCCAAAATAGTCCCAAATGATAAATATTTAATCGAGACTGATGCCCCTTTCTTGGCTCCGGTTCCACATAGAGGAAAAAGAAATGAACCTGCATTTGTTGAAAATGTTGCAAATTTCATGTCAGACTTAAGATCTACGGATTTAATCACAATTGCTAGAGAGTCATCCAAGAATGCTGAAGATTTGTTTAAATTTGACTTGATAAGTTGACACAGAAGCTGTTAATATTAGAAATTACTGGAAATTTTCTTAGTTTTTAGTTTTGACTTTCTTGTTTAATGGTTTGATAAAGAATAAACTGAGCTTTTTAGCTTTTCATTAAATTTATTTTTTGTTGGAATCGAGATTTAATTTTTGATTAAATCTAAAAGAACAGTTAAAAGACTAAATATTGAGTAGATTTAAAGTAATACAGTAAATTTCACATAATCGCAGGTTTCTTGGATGAGCAGTAGCGCTTTACAGGTAGCAAAAACAGCTACTTATCTACCAGATTTAGTTGAAGTACAAAGAGCAAGCTTTAAATGGTTTTTGGAAAAGGGTTTAATAGAGGAATTACAAAATTTTTCTCCCATTTCTGATTACACAGGTAAATTAGAATTGCATTTTATTGGTGAAGAATATAGGTTAAAAAGACCAAGACATGATGTTGAGGAGGCAAAAAGAAGAGATGCAACATTCGCATCTCAAATGTATGTAACTTGCAGATTAATTAATAAAGAGACTGGGGAAATTAAAGAACAAGAAGTATTTATTGGAGAATTACCATTAATGACTGAAAGAGGAACTTTCATAATTAATGGTGCTGAAAGAGTAATTGTAAATCAAATTGTTCGAAGTCCAGGGGTATATTTCAAAGATGAACAGGATAAAAATGGTAGAAGAACATACAACGCAAGCGTTATCCCCAATAGAGGTGCATGGTTAAAATTTGAGACTGACAAAAATAATTTACTTTATGTAAGAGTTGATAAAACTAGAAAAATAAATGCTCATGTTCTCATGAGAGCCATGGGTCTTTCTGATAATGACGTCATAGATAAACTTAGGCATCCTGAATTTTATCAACAATCAATTGAATCAGCTAATGATGAGGGCATAAATTCAGAAGATCAGGCCTTACTAGAGCTCTATAAAAAGCTCCGTCCAGGTGAGCCACCTTCTGTTTCAGGTGGACAACAGCTATTACACAGTAGATTTTTCGATCCTAAAAGATATGATTTGGGTCGAGTTGGCAGATACAAAATAAATAAAAAATTGAGACTTACCGTACCAGATGATGTCAGAACACTTACCCAAGAAGACGTTCTTTCTACTATTGATTATTTAATTAACCTAGAGTTGGATATTGGTGGTGCCAGTTTGGATGATATAGACCACCTTGGGAATCGAAGAGTTAGATCTGTAGGAGAACTTCTTCAGAACCAAGTAAGGGTTGGACTCAACCGTCTAGAAAGAATTATTAAAGAAAGAATGACTGTTGGAGAAACAGATTCTCTTACTCCAGCTCAATTAGTTAATCCAAAACCTCTGGTAGCTGCGATAAAGGAGTTTTTCGGCTCCAGTCAATTAAGTCAATTTATGGATCAAACTAATCCTCTGGCTGAATTAACACATAAGAGAAGAATCTCAGCCTTAGGTCCTGGAGGTTTAACACGAGAAAGAGCAGGCTTTGCGGTAAGAGATATACATCCTTCACACTATGGAAGATTATGTCCTATTGAGACACCTGAAGGTCCTAATGCAGGTCTTATAAATTCTTTAGCCACCCATGCAAGAGTTAATGAATATGGTTTTATTGAAACTCCTTTTTGGGAAGTTAATAATGGCAGAGTTAATAAAGAGGGGAATCCTATTTATCTTTCTGCTGATTTAGAAGATGAGTGTAGGGTCGCTCCAGGAGATGTAGCAACTGACAAGGATGGAAATATTCTTGCAAATTTAATACCAGTTAGATATAGACAAGATTTTGAAAAAGTACCTCCTCATCAGGTTGATTATGTTCAGCTTTCGCCCGTTCAAGTAATTTCAGTTGCAACTTCCTTAATTCCTTTTTTGGAACATGATGACGCAAATAGAGCTTTGATGGGATCAAATATGCAACGCCAAGCTGTTCCATTGCTAAGACCAGAACGTCCTTTAGTTGGAACAGGTTTAGAATCCCAAGTTGCTAGAGATTCAGGGATGGTTCCCATTACAAAAGTAAATGGAACTGTATCTTATGTTGACGCTAATGAGATAGTTGTTAAAGATGACGATGGAAATGAACATTATCATTATCTTCAAAAATATCAAAGATCAAATCAAGATACTTGCCTGAATCAAAGACCAATAGTAAAAATTGGTGATCAAGTTATATCAGGTCAAGTTTTAGCTGATGGATCGGCATGTGAAGGAGGGGAAATAGCATTAGGCCAGAATGTATTAATTGCATATATGCCATGGGAGGGCTACAACTATGAAGATGCAATCCTTGTAAGCGAGAGGATGGTAACTGATGATTTATATACATCGGTACATATTGAAAAATATGAAATAGAGGCAAGGCAAACAAAGTTAGGCCCTGAAGAAATTACTAGAGAAATACCCAATATCTCTGAAGAAAGTTTGAATAATCTTGACGAAATGGGAATAATTAGGATTGGCGCTTTTGTCGAAAGTGGAGATATTCTTGTTGGAAAAGTTACTCCAAAAGGAGAATCAGACCAACCACCTGAAGAGAAACTTTTGAGAGCTATTTTCGGTGAAAAGGCTCGAGATGTTAGAGATAATTCCCTTAGGGTTCCCAAGACTGAAAAAGGAAGAGTTCTGGATGTTCGAATATACACTAGAGAACAAGGTGATGAGTTACCTCCTGGGGCCAATATGGTCGTTAGAGTTTATGTTGCCCAGAGAAGGAAGATTCAAGTTGGTGATAAAATGGCTGGAAGGCATGGAAATAAAGGTATTATTAGCAGAATCTTACCAAGAGAGGATATGCCTTATTTGCCAGATGGGACCCCTGTAGACATAGTTCTTAATCCTCTAGGAGTTCCAAGTCGGATGAATGTAGGTCAAGTTTTTGAATTATTGATGGGCTGGGCAGCTTCTAATTTAAATTGCAGAGTTAAGGTTGTCCCATTCGATGAAATGTATGGTCCTGAAAAATCACATCAAACTGTTCAAGCATTTTTAGAAGAGGCTTCAAAACAGCCAGGTAAAGCATGGGTTTACAATCCTAAGGATCCTGGAAAGTTATTACTTAAAGATGGTAGAACAGGAGAACCCTTTGATCAACCAGTTGCTGTTGGATACTCTCACTTTCTTAAATTAGTGCATTTGGTGGATGATAAAATACATGCCAGATCTACTGGGCCATACTCTTTGGTTACACAACAACCATTGGGTGGAAAAGCTCAGCAGGGTGGACAAAGGCTTGGTGAAATGGAAGTATGGGCTCTTGAAGCTTATGGAGCAGCCTATACTCTTCAAGAACTTTTAACAGTTAAATCTGATGATATGCAAGGAAGAAATGAAGCTCTTAATGCAATAGTAAAAGGTAAACCAATCCCTAGGCCTGGTACTCCTGAATCATTTAAAGTTCTAATGAGAGAATTACAATCTTTAGGATTGGATATTGGGGTTTATACAGATGAAGGAAAAGAGGTAGATCTAATGCAAGATATAAATCCAAGAAGGAATACACCATCTAGACCGACTTACGAATCACTCGGCACCTCGGAATATGAGGAAGATTAAATACTCAAATAAAAACTTTTAATTTAAATTTTTCAAAAATGACAAACAGCAACTTAAGAACTGAAAATCACTTTGATTACGTCAAAATTTCAATAGCTTCTCCCCAAAGAATAATGGATTGGGGACAGAGGACATTACCCAATGGACAAGTTGTCGGTGAAGTTACCAAACCTGAAACTATTAATTACAGGACACTGAAACCAGAAATGGATGGATTGTTTTGTGAAAAGATTTTTGGGCCCTCTAAAGATTGGGAATGTCATTGCGGGAAGTATAAAAGAGTTAGGCATAGAGGTATTGTTTGTGAGAGATGTGGGGTTGAAGTAACTGAAAGTAGAGTTAGAAGACATAGGATGGGTTACATAAAACTTGCTGCGCCAGTTTCCCATGTTTGGTACTTAAAAGGAATTCCTAGTTATGTCGCAATTCTTTTGGATATTCCACTTAGAGATGTAGAGCAAATAGTTTATTTTAATTGTTATGTTGTTTTAGATCCAGGTGATCATAAAGAACTTAAATATAAGCAATTACTCACTGAGGACGAATGGCTGGAAATTGAAGACGAAATCTACGCTGAAGATTCAACTATTGAAAATGAACCTTATGTTGGGATTGGTGCTGAAGCTCTGAAGCAATTACTTGAGGACCTTGATTTAAATCAAGTTGCTGAGGAGCTAAGAGAAGAAATTACGCAAAGTAAGGGTCAGAAAAGGGCGAAACTCATAAAAAGGATAAGAGTTATTGATAATTTTATTGCAACTAATGCTCAACCAGAATGGATGGTGTTAGATGCAATTCCCGTTATACCTCCGGACCTTAGACCTATGGTTCAGCTAGATGGGGGAAGATTCGCAACTTCTGATCTAAATGATCTCTATAGAAGAGTTATTAATAGAAATAATAGATTAGCTAGGCTTCAAGAAATTTTAGCTCCCGAAATTATCGTAAGAAACGAAAAAAGAATGCTTCAGGAAGCAGTAGATGCTCTTATAGATAATGGAAGGAGGGGAAGGACAGTTGTTGGAGCAAATAATAGAGCTCTTAAGTCCCTTAGTGACATCATTGAAGGGAAACAAGGAAGATTTAGACAGAATCTTCTCGGTAAGCGCGTTGACTATTCAGGAAGATCTGTAATAGTTGTGGGCCCTAAATTAAAAATGCATCAATGTGGTCTCCCAAAGGAAATGGCGATTGAACTTTTCCAACCTTTTGTAATTCATAGATTAATACGTCAAAATATTGTAAATAATATTAAAGCTGCAAAAAAATTAATACAAAAAGCTGATGATGAAGTTATGCAGGTACTTCAGGAAGTTATTGAAGGCCATCCAATTCTTTTAAATAGAGCTCCCACACTACATAGGTTAGGAATTCAAGCTTTCGAACCGAAATTAGTTGGAGGTAGGGCAATTCAACTTCATCCATTAGTTTGTCCTGCATTTAATGCTGACTTTGATGGAGATCAAATGGCAGTTCATGTTCCTTTAGCTTTAGAGGCACAAACCGAAGCTAGAATGCTTATGCTGGCAAGTAACAATATACTTTCACCTGCCACTGGAGAACCAATTGTTACTCCTTCACAAGATATGGTCTTAGGTTCTTATTATTTGACGGCTTTGCAACCGAATTACAAAAAACCAAATTTTGGAGAGAATAAGACTACTTTTGCCTCATTAGAAGATGTGATTTCTGCTTTTGAAGATAAAAGACTTAGCTTACATGAATGGGTATGGGTTAGATTTAATGGGGAAGTTGAAGATGAAGATGAAATGAGTAGTCCCCAAAAAACTGAAGAGCTAGCTGATGGCTCAAGACTAGAAATGTGGAATTTAAGAAGAGATAGATTTGACTCTCTGAATAATTTAATAAGTAGATTTGTTTTGACAACTGTAGGGAGAGTAGTAATGAACTATACCATCATTGATTCAGTATCTAAAACGTAATCTTCAAAAACTATTTTCATTTATTTAAAAATCATGACATCATCTAAACCTAAAAAAAATTCCAGAGTACGTAAAACTACAAAAAATTCTAAAAAGAATAATCCAATTACAATGGCTCCTTTAGCTAAAACGCCACCATCATTCAAGAATAAGGTAGTTGACAAGAAAGCTTTAAAAAATTTAGTCTCTTGGGCTTATAAGACGCATGGAACTGCTATTACTGCAGCCATGGCTGATAATCTGAAGGACTTAGGATTTAAATATGCCACCCAAGCTGCTGTTTCTATTTCTGTAGAAGATTTAAAAGTTCCTGAAGCTAAACAAGATTTGATAGGACAAGCAGAAGAGCAAATATCTGCTACAGAAGAATGCTATAGACTCGGGGAAATTACAGAAGTTGAGAGACATACTAAAGTCATAGATACTTGGACTGAAACTAATGAAAGATTAGTTGATGCTGTTAAAAATAATTTCAATCAAAATGATCCTTTAAATTCCGTCTGGATGATGGCTAATTCAGGAGCCAGAGGTAATATGTCTCAAGTAAGACAACTTGTTGGTATGAGGGGATTGATGGCTAATCCTCAAGGAGAAATTATTGACCTTCCAATAAGAACAAATTTTAGAGAAGGGCTTACTGTTACTGAATATGTAATTTCTTCTTATGGAGCAAGGAAAGGTTTGGTGGATACTGCATTAAGAACTGCTGATTCTGGCTATTTGACTCGAAGATTAGTTGATGTTGCACAAGATGTAATTGTTAGAGAAGAGGATTGTGGAACAGAAAGATCAATAGTTGTTGAAGCAGAAGATGGTAAATTCGGATCGAGACTTCTTGGTAGGCTTTCCGCTGAGGATATTTTAGATTCAGAAGAAAACTTAATTATTCCTCAAAATACTGCCATAGATCCTTCATTGTCAGAAAAAATTGAGACAGCATCTATTAAAAAGGTAAAAATAAGATCCCCATTAACATGTGAAGCAAATAGATCGGTTTGTAGGAGATGTTACGGATGGGCTTTGGCTCATAATCATCTGGTGGACTTAGGTGAAGCAGTAGGAATCATTGCTGCACAATCTATAGGTGAGCCAGGGACTCAATTAACCATGAGGACTTTCCATACTGGAGGAGTATCAACTGCTGAAAGTGGAGTAGTGAGATCAAAGATTACTGGGAAAGTTGAATTCAGTCCAAAAGCAAAGGTAAGAGGGTACAGAACTCCACATGGCGTTGAAGCTAAGCAAGCGGAAGTTGATTTCACATTAAAAATAGTTCCCCAAAAAAATAATTCTAATAAAGCTCAAAAAATTGAAGTCTCGAGTGGATCTCTTTTATTCGTAGATGATGGTGAAGAAATTAATTCTGATATAACGGTTGCTCAGATAATTGCAGGAACCGTGAAAAAGAGTGTTGAAAAAGCAACTAAGGATGTCATCTGTGATCTAGCAGGGCAAGTTAAGTATGACAAGGTTATCCAACCAAAGGAGGTCACCGATAGGCAGGGAAATATTACTTTAAAAGCTCAAAGATTAGGAAGATTATGGGTTTTAGCTGGAGATGTTTATAACTTACCACCTAATGCTAGACCAGTTGTCTCTTCTGGAAATATTGTTGATAAAGAAACTGTTCTAGCAGAGGCGAGTCAATCAAGTGAGTTTGGCGGGCAAGTCCGATTAAGAGAATCTATAGGAGATTCAAGAGAAGTTCAGATTGTTACTACTTCAATGTCTTTAAGTAATTTTAAATTAATTGAAGAATCTACACACACAGGTCAAACATATCATTTGGAATCAAGCGACGGAACCTCTTATCGTTTAAACACTTCCCCCGGGAGTAAAATTAGTACAGGTGAGGTAATAGCCGATTTAACGGATGAAAGGTTCCGCACAAAAACTGGAGGATTAGTAAAATACTCCCCTGGATTAAGTGTTAAAAAAGCAAGATCATCTAAAAATGGTTTTGAAGTTAGTCAAGGTGGTACATTGCTTTGGATTCCTCAAGAGACGCATGAAATAAACAAGGATATTTCTCTTTTAATGACAGAAGATATGAAATGGATTGAAGCGGGGACAGAAGTTGTTAAAGATATTTTTAGTCAAACATCAGGAATTGTTACGGTTACTCAAAAAAATGATATCCTCCGTGAAATAACTGTAAGAAATGGAACTTTTCATGAGTGCGATGATGAAGAAGTTTTGAATAAATTTTCAGAGGAAGGCATTCTCGTAAATCCAGGCGAAAAGATTATGGATGGAATTGATAATAAAGAAATTGTATTTGTTCAAAAATTAGAAACCCCTAAATGTAGAGGCTTATTATTAAGAACTGTAGAAGAATTTACTATACCTGATCAAGCAGAATTACCAATATTATCTCATGTTAAACAGGAAAAAGGACCATATCTAGGCTTAAAAGCTATCCAAAGACTTACTTATAAGGATGGTGAATTAATAAAGTCTGTTGAGGGAGTTGAGTTGCTTAGAACACATTTAAGTATCGAAAGCTTTGATGCTACACCTCAAATGACCATTGATGTCGAGTCGATACAAGATAAAAATGATGCATCAATAAATAGATTAAATTTAGTTATATTAGAGTCTATTCTTGTGAGGAGAGATACTATATCAGACTCCAGCCATGGTTCGACACATACAGAATTACAAGTTAAGAATAATCAAATTGTTAAAGCAGGAGATGTAATAGCCACTACTCAAATTCTTTGCAAAGAAAAAGGATTAGTTCAATTGCCAAATGTTATTGAAGATGAGCCCATAAGACGCCTAATTGTTGAAAGAGAAGAAGATAAAATTAAAATTAAACTTAGTGGTAAGGCAGTGGTTAAAGTAGGTGATCGTGTAGTTGATGGTGATCCTATCAGTGAATCTGAAAAATCTACTTCTTGTGGAGAAATAGAAGATATTTCCAGTAATTCAGTAACATTAAGAATTGGCAGGCCTTATATGGTTTCTCCCGATTCAGTTTTACATGTAAAAGACGGAGATTTAGTTCTTAGGGGAGATGGTTTAGCGTTATTAGTTTTTGAGAGACAGAAAACTGGAGATATTGTTCAAGGATTGCCACGAATTGAGGAGTTGTTAGAAGCTAGGAGACCAAGAGATTCTGCTATTTTATGTAAAAAATCTGGCATTGTTCAAATTAAACAAGGTAATGATGAAGAATCAGTTTCTTTATCGGTTATAGAACAAGATGATTCGCTTAATGAATATCAACTTTTAATTGGGAAAAATATAATGGTTAGTGATGGTCAACAAGTTTCAGGTGGAGAAATTTTAACTGATGGTCCAATTAATCCGCATGAATTATTAGATTGTTACTTTAATGATTTAAAAGATCAAAAACCCTTGATTGATGCAGCTAGAGAATCTATATCAAAACTACAAAGAAGTTTGGTAAATGAAGTTCAAAACGTCTATAAGTCGCAGGGTGTTGCAATCGATGATAAGCATATCGAGGTTATTGTTAGACAAATGACAAGTAAAGTAAGGGTAGAAGATGCTGGGGATACTACTCTTTTACCTGGTGAACTCATAGAATTGAGGCAAGTAGAAGATACTAACCAAGCAATGTCAATTACAGGAGGAGCTCCAGCAATGTTCACTCCTGTTTTATTGGGGATAACTAAAGCCTCTCTAAATACAGATAGCTTTATATCAGCAGCTTCATTCCAAGAAACTACAAGAGTTCTTACAGAAGCAGCAATTGAAGGTAAATCTGATTGGCTAAGAGGTTTAAAAGAAAATGTGATTATTGGTAGATTAATACCTGCAGGCACTGGTTTTAGCGGTTTTGTAGAGGAATTAGCCTCAGAGGCTGGCCCTCATCCTGATATCCTTGCGGAAGAATCTGGGGGATATAGAAGAGCTCAAAACTTAAGGCCAGATTATACAGTTGATATGCCCCAGTCGCCTACTATAAGCTCTACTGCAATACTTGATGATCCTAGTGATGAAGATTTGGAGACTACAAGAAACCGACATGGAATAGACCCAACTTCCAGTAATTTTGCTGCCTTTGCAAGACCTAGCGCTGAAAATCAATTTTCTGAGGATCAATTACCAGATCCTGCAGCATTGGAGGGATTACAAGAGGAAGGTCTTCTTTCTGATGAATAAAGGTTATCTATTCTCATTTTTAGTGACTAGAATGAAACTTCTTATTTGCAAGTAATGATTAAGCCAGAGATTGTCCCCAAAAGAAAAATACCTCGTTATGGATTTCATTTTTATAATGAAAGACTTAATGGAAGGATGGCTATGATTGGATTTATTGCACTTATTCTCACAGAATTTTTTTTAAAACATGGTTTACTGTTATGGTAAAAATAGTTTTTATCTAAACCCTAAATAATTTGAAAAATCTTCTAGGAAGTAGTATCAGAGATTTAGAAAATGTAGCTTTAAATTATGGTCAAGCTGCTTTTAGAGGCCGCCAAATCTATAAATGGATCTATAACTATAGAAATAGGAAGAAAAATATTGATGAAATAGAAGTTTTACCTTTAGATTTTAGAAAAAAATTAAAGGATGATGGTTTTAAATTAAGTGATCTAAGTGTTCAGGAGAGAAATTTAGCTAACGATGGTACTCTAAAGTTGTTACTTTCTACAAACGATAATGAAAGCATTGAGTGCGTTGGGATACCTACTGAAAAAAGACTAACTGCTTGTCTCTCTAGTCAAGTTGGTTGCCCAATGGATTGCAAATTTTGCGCAACTGGCAAGGAAGGTTTGAAAAGATCTTTAAAAGCAAGTGAAATTTTAGATCAAATTTTATTTATCGAAAATGAAATGAATAGAAAAGTGACCAATATTGTTTTTATGGGTATGGGTGAGCCTTTATTGAATATTGATGAGATACTCCTGTCAATTAGATCTATAAATAAGGATTTTCAAATTAGCCAGAGAAAGATAACTGTAAGCACTGTGGCTGTCCCAAGATTGATAAATAAATTATCAGCAAAGTCTTTTCAAATATTGGGTAACTGTCAATTCACATTAGCGATAAGCCTACACGCTTCAAACCAAAAAATAAGAGAACAGATAATTCCAAGTGCAAAAAACTATAAAATAGAAAATATAATTGAAGACTGTAAGCAATACGTAATAGATACTGGTCGGAGGATAAGTTTTGAATATTTAATGCTAAGTGGGGTTAATGACAAATTAGACCATGCTAATGAATTAAGTCATTTGCTGAAAGGGTTTCAATGCCACGTAAATTTAATACAGTACAATCAAATTGATGAGGTTGAATTTGAAAGAGCCTCCCTAAAAAATCTTCAATTATTTCAATCTAGACTTTCTCATAATGGCATCGCTGTTAGCTTGCGAAAAAGTAGAGGTCTAGATAAAAATGCTGCATGTGGTCAGTTAAGACAAAATGCAAGAAATAAATAATGTTATCTAAAAATAATTTTTTAAAAGTATCTTAAACAGGTTATTATTGACTTAATTAATTTTGATTCTTTGGGTTTTATTAAGACAAAAATTTTACCTTTCGCTATAGTCGCACTTTTTGGAATTGCCTTCTTTGCAGTTAGTGCAAGAATTTGGTTACCAGGAGATATGATGTCGCCTGCTCCCATGAATTAATATTTTAGTTTTGAAAATGACAAAAAATAAGGATCCTAAGAAAGAAAGCCTAGCTGAAATTGCAGTTGATCCAGATGTTTTAGCCAGAGAATTAGCTTTAGAGATTGAAATAGATCCTTTAGAGCAAATTGATGAAGATGTTTTTTCAAAAGATATAAATATTACTCAAGAGTGTGATGAAGCTCTAAAAATGCTTAGAGGTAATAGAGAAGAGAGAATACAAGGTTTAAGAGTATTTTGTGAGTATAGAGATCAAAGATCTTTTCCCCTTTTGTTACCATTGCTTGATCAACCTTGCCCTGTTGAAAGAATGAGCGCGGTTTATGCTTTAGGTCGTAATCCATGTCCCAGCGCAGTCCAAAAACTTGTCAGTCTTTTGAAGTCTGATGATAATGCTTATGTCAGAAGAGCAACTGCATGGAGCCTAGCTAACTATGATAACCAAATTGTTTTAGAACCATTAATAAATGCTTTAAAGAATGATGTAGCTGCAGTAAGATTATGGTCATCTAGTTCTTTAGCTGAAATTGGAAATGTTTCTTTTGAGAATGCTCAATTAGCTGCAGAACAACTTTTAATAAGTTTAAAGATAGATAATGAATCAGGTGTACGAAGTAATTGCATTTGGTCATTGTCTAGGTTATACGAAAAATTAAACAACACTTTCCAAGAAAGTTTCGTTGATGAATGTACCAAGATAGCTCTTTTCGATAAAGAACCTTCTGTTATGGAAGAAGCAAAAACTGCACTTGATTCAATGGGGATGCAAGGTTTTTATAATTAGAAATCTTAATTTTTTTACAAGAACACAAGATAACTAATTAATTTATCAGATATTCAATATAAAAATTAAAATTAATTAACTTGTACCAACTGAAACAAAATATTTTCGTTATTCTATATAAAGTAAAAGTACTCAGTACTTGAATTTAATGCCTCAAAAAACATTGAGATTCAAAATTCATCAAGACGGAAGAGTTGAAGAGACTGTTGAGGGATTTATTGGTAATTCATGCAATGAAGCTACAAAAAATCTCGAAGACGCTCTCGGTAAAGTAACAGTTAAAAATAAAACTTCTGATGCTTTCATCTCTAATCAAAGTGAAAACCTAACACAATTAAATAACGAATCTAATGTCACATTTTAGTACAATTAAAACACAGCTCAAAGAAGTAGAGCCATTAATTAAGGCTTTAAATCATTTTGGTTATAGTATTAATCAAGAAGAAAAGTTTGTAAAAGGATATAGAGGTAAATACACACCTGTTGATATAAGTATGAATTTACCCGGTGATACCCAAGTTGGCTTTAAATGGGATAATAATTCTAATGCATTTGAATTAGTTACTGACCTTGATCTTTGGAAATTTGAGATTCCAGTGGAAAGATTTATCTCAAAAGTTACACAAATGTATGCTTACCAAACAATCATTTCTAAAACGCAAGAAGATGGATATCAGATAGTAGAGCAAAAAAATAAAAATGATGGTTCAATTGAATTGGTCTTAACCAAGTGGGAAAACTAATGTGAAAACATGGATTTTAAAGATCCATTTCATAATACTGAAGAAAATATTGAGATTACAGGCTATGAGCCCGTTTTAGGTGGTCAATTATCCGAAAAAGCTGTTTGGGTTGATGAAGCAAAATGTATTGGTTGTCAGTACTGTGTTCACGTTGCTTCGAACACTTTCACAGTTGATGAATTTCATGGTAGAAGTAGAGCTATTAGGCAAGATGGAGATAGTTCTGATGTCATACAAGAAGCAATAGATACATGCCCTGTTGATTGTATTCATTGGGTCAAATTTGAAGAATTAGATGATTTAGAGAATAGTCTCGATAGGGATATGTTTCAAACATTTGGAAAGCCACCGAGAATGAATAAGCACTAATATCAAAAGATGCAATATCGAAGATTTGGTAGAACCAATCTGAAGATTCCTGTTTTATCTTTAGGTGGTATGAGATTTCAAAAAAGTTGGGATCAATTAGATTTTTCTGAGGTTTCATACGAAGAACAAAATAAAGTAGAAAATATATTAGATCTTGCAACACAACATGGCTTAAGTCATGTAGAAACTGCCAAATACTATGGAACTTCTGAGGTGCAATTAGGGATGTGTTTTAAGAATACTAAGAAAATCCCAAATATAATCCAAACAAAGATTCCACCAAATAGTGATCCGGAAATTTTTGAGCGAGATGTATTATCTAGCATTGAAAAATTGAAAGTTAAAAAAATTGATTTGTTAGCAATACATGGTATCAATACTGCTGAACATTTACATCAGGCCATTCGAGATGGAGGTTGCATTGATATTTTGAGGAATTTTCAAAAAGAAAATTTAATTGGATCTATTGGATTTTCAACCCATGGAAAATCTTCACTTATTAAAAAGGCCATATCAACAGACTTATTTGATTATGTAAATTTGCACTGGTATTTCATTAATCAGGAAAATACAAAGGTTATTAATTTAGCCAATAAGCATGATCTTGGGGTTTTCATAATAAGTCCTACTGATAAAGGGGGACATCTTCATACTCCCTCAAGAAAAATGTTGGAATTTTGTAAACCACTTCATCCTATAGTTTTTAATGATCTTTTTTGCTTAAGAAATCAAAATGTCCATACTTTGAGTGTAGGTATTGCAAAAGAGACAGATTTTGCTCTGCATTTAGAAGCTGTATCGTTGTTATCAGAATCTGAGAAGTATGTGCCTAAGATAATTAACAAATTAAGGCAGGAATCAATTAATTCCTTAGGTTTAGAGTGGCATCAAAATTGGAATAGAAATTTACCAAGTTGGGAATATACTCCGGGAAATATTAATATCCCTGTTCTGCTTTGGCTTTCAAATTTAATTGATTGGTTGGGTATGGAAGGATATGCAAGAGCTAGATATCAATTACTTGGTAATGGAAGCCACTGGTTCCCAGGATTAAACGCGAATTTACTAGATGTAGATGTTTCTGAAGGTCAATTATTGAAAGTATTAGAAGGTCATATAAATCCAAAAAAAGTTATAAAAAAATTGAGAAATTTAAAAGAAAAGTTTGGAGATAAGAATGCTAAAAGATTATCAAGAAAATAATTTCATAATGGATGTTTTTCAGGTTTACCAACTTTTCTTGGGTAAATTTTAGGACAAAAATTCTTTGGTTGAATAAGAATAATATTTCGGATGCCTTTATTTCTTGGTAATAGTATCTCTTTTTTATCTTTAACTTTCCCTTCTAATATTTCTAAAGTTTTATCTAGATGTTTGCTTTCTTGATTTGTCCATTTGCCACAATATAAAACTCCAAACCCTTCTTTTTTTAACATTGGTAGTATGTATTCTGAAACTGTTGATGGGTTACTAACCGCTCTAGTTGTTGCAATATTAAAATTATTTCTCATTGACAATTGGTGGGCTAAATTCTCAACACGATCATTGATTACATGAATATTGTTTTTGAAATTGATCTGCTCAACTAAAAATTTTATTGCATCTGTTTTCTTTTTCAAAGAATCAATTAGGTATATCTCAGAATTAGGATGAGTTATTGCATAAGCTAAACCTGGAAAGCCACAACCTGATCCAATATCTAAAAATTTTTTATTATCAAAATTTATATTCGTGAAAGCTTTGAATGGCCAAATGCTGTCAAAAACTTGAGATACCCAATAATCATCACCATCAGTTAATCTTGTGAGATTGGTCTTATCATTTAATTCTTTTATTTTAATTTGTAACTCTTGAAATAAATTTATTTCTTCTTCAGTTATTAAGGAAAGAATTTCTTCTGGAATGTTTTGTTTTTTCATTTCGTTATAAATATGAATTTTAACCATCCATTAAATACATTCTATTTAGTAAAAATTTATTAGAATTACAATATTAATAAAAGATTATTTTGAAAGGGGAAACTTCCTATTACAAAATTTTAGGTGTAAATGAAAATGCATCCAATCATGAATTAAGAAAGGCATTTTGTAAACTTTCTATTGAGTTGCATCCCGATACAACTTCATTAGAAATAGATGTTGCTAAAAGTAAATTTCAAGAAGTTCTTGAGGCTTATGAACATTTAAATAATAGTAATTTAAGGAAAAAATATGATGACAAACTAAAAGAAAAATCTAGGATTACAAATAATACTAACGTTTTCAATAATTTAGTAATCGATTCTAATAATCAAAATTTAATAGGAAATAGAAGACCTTTTTCGAATGGAGAATTGTTTTCTTTGTTTCTTTTAATTATCATCATTTCTATTAGTTTAATTGGTTCAATTTTTATTGCTTCTTTTACTGGAAAAGAATTAGAGACAATACCGCTTTGGCTAATAAAATAATTTTTTAAAAAAGTCTGTGAATCCCTCTAAAAAACCTATCAATCAAAATTCACTGCAATCATTGGAATTGTGGCTAACTGATTTAGGTGCTGTGAAGGATATTAATAATCCATCTAAATGGTATTTGTTACTTTCAAATTGGAATGCAACTATTATTTTTGAACAAGAAGATTTAAGTGTTATGTGGGAAAGTGAAGGACAAGAAACTAAAAGATTATTTTCTTACTGCATTAATAGAGAAGATGTGGAAAATGCAATACTGCAGGGACCTTAAACTTCTATCTAAAGATTGTCTAAGATTTGCTTTATTATCCAGTAGCTTTTCCCCAATTGATCATCTGTTATACAGAGAGGCGGCAAGAGGTACATAACATTCCCGAGGGGCCTAACGAATAAACCTTGCTCCATTGCAAGACTCTTTATTTCTCTCCCAATATTATTGAAATAACCTTTTTTGTTCCCAATATCTAAATCGAAGGCAGCAATTGTCCCGGATACCCTCACCTTTTTTATATAGGGTAAGTTTTTAAATTTAATTAGATGAGATAAATGTTTTTCTTCAAATGAAAGGTATTTTTGTGGTTCTTTTTCCAATAAATCAAGGCTAGCGTTTGCTGCAGCACAACCTAAAGGATTAGCAGTAAAACTATGACCATGCCAAAAAGTTTTTCTTGGGGAATCATCAATAAAGGATTGAAAAATTTTTTCTTTACATAAAGTTATTCCCATCGGTAAAAATCCACCAGTTAAACCTTTTGAAATACTTATTAAATCAGGAATGATTTTTGCCTTTTGAAAAGCAAAAAGGGTTCCACATCTTCCAAACCCAGTCAATACTTCATCGGCAATTAACAAAGAATTATTATTTTTTATAATTTCTGAAACTTTTTTTATAAATTGAGGCCTAACCATATTCATCCCTCCTGCTCCTTGAACAAGTGGCTCAAGGATTACTGCAACTGTGGGAGTTTTAAGTAGAGTTTCTAATTTTTGGATCGCCTTATTTTCTTTATTTTCTACTTCTTCATCGTTCATCCAAGTTGAAGGCCATGAGACTCTTCTAACTGGAAACATAAGATTATCGAAATTCTCATTAAAAATATTTCTTTCACCCAAAGCCATTGCTCCAAATGTATCACCATGATATGCGCCATCAAAAGCTACTATTTGAGTTCTTGTCTCTCCTCTATTTTGCCATGATTGGAAGGCAATTTTTAAAGCGACTTCCACTGCAGTAGAACCGTTATCAGAAAAGAATAATCTTTCTAGTTTTGTTAATTCACTAAGTCTTTCCGCTAATTTTTTTGCCTGTGGATGTAAGAAATCAGCAAATATAACTTGCTCAAGTTTTTTTGATTGATCGAAAATGGCATCCGCAATATATTCGTTACTATGACCATGAAGAGTTACCCACCAACTACTTATTGCATCTATTAGCTCTCTTTCAGGATCTTTAGTAAATAGAAGTGCATCTTTACCATGAGTTACTTCTATTTGCGAATTGCTGTTTTTGATTTGTGTAAAAGGTGGCCAAATATTTGGGTGCCAATCTTGATTTGGAGTTTTTGAATCCAAAGATTTCATCTAACTTATTTTTGAGTTTAATAGTGAGATCAACTTATTCTTGATGTCTAGTTCTTTCCATAGTATATCTAAATTATTTGCGTCCATTTTTTTGATGTAAGGAAATTCAGCAATTAACGGAATACCACTAAAATCAACTAGAGTTTTTGGATTATCTAGGTGTTTTTCGCCATTAACTACTAAACCTAAAATCTCAATATTTCTTTGTTTTAAGGCCTCAATACTAAGCAGGGTATGGTTAAGTGTGCCAAGTGAGCTCTTACATACAAGTATTACTGGAAGATTCCATTGTTTTATTTGATTTATTTGCAAAAAATTGCGTGTTATTGGAACCATTAATCCACCGGCAGTTTCCACAATTAGTGAGCCTTGCACTTTTGGCAATCTCAACTTGTCAAAATTAATAGTTTTTTGATCTATTTCAGCAGCCCAATGAGGAGATAGAGGTTGTGTAAAGACATAAGCTTCTTTGATTATTTTCTCTTTACTTACTTTTGCAAGTTTTTCAACAGTTTGACTATCAGTTTGCGATTCAATACCACTTTGAATAGGCTTCCAATAGAAGGAATTTAATCCTTTAACGAAAAAAGAGCTTATTAAAGTTTTCCCAATATCAGTATCTGTTCCACAAATTATAAATTTGAAAATATTATTGTGATTATTCATAATTTCTTTATGATTTGAATCTCAATTCGCCATGAAAGGTTCACTGTATTATTATAATTCTTTGGCCAAAACTTTTGAATTTCCTTTAACTCTTTCACTGTTTTGCTTTTACAGTTTGATGATTGTGCTCCTACATTTTTAATGCTTCTAAAAAGCTTATATACATCTTCAAAATTTTCAAGATAATTAAACTGTTCTGAATAATGTATTTCAGTTGATTTAAAATCTTTTAATAATTCTTTGGAGCAAAGGAAATTAAGACCACTATATTCAATATCAATTTTTTTACAAGTATCTTTCCATTCAGGAAAACAATCTTTTGTTGGATATGAAATAATTAAAAATCCTCCAGCTGTTAATTTGCTAAACCAGTTTTTTATTATCTTTTCTGGGTTGTTTAACCAATGTATGCAAAAGTTAGATGTTAATAGAGAACAGTTATTTATTTCAGGAGGTAAATCATTATTCAAATCCCATAAAATTTTTTTTCTAGATAATTTATTCTCAAGAAGCATTTTCTTGCTGAAATCAATTCTGGATACTTTTTGGGAAGAAAAAATTTTTTCTATTTCATCTGCTAATAGTCCTGGTCCTGATCCTAGATCTATCCATTCACCTTTTTTTTGGGGATTTAATTCTTTAATAAATTGAACAATCTTTTTTGCAAAAAATTTCTGAATATTTGAATGCTCCAAATAACGATATGCAGCATCATTAAAATTATTTTTTATTTTCTCATTCCACTTTTTACTATCCATTTCAATCATTAAGCGCATTAAGTAAGATCTCGTATAAATTTAAATTATTCAAGCAATGACCTTGTTGAGCTAATTTAATTAAAATTGGCTTCCTATCAAGTGTTTTATTTAAGGAATCTAAAAAGTTATTATTTGATTCATTGTCAAGAATAAAATCATTTTCTGATTTTATAAAAATAATTTTGCAATCTTTTCTTAAAAATACTGGAAAATCTCTATTGATGTAAAGTTGTTTTAAATCACTTAAAAGAAGATTTTTATTTAAACTCTCTAGACTTTTATAAAAGATATTTTTAAAACTATTATTCATATGATTTGGCATAAATGATCTATGTATAAATTCTTTCAACATATCCTTAGGTTCATCTTTTATGATTTTTGTTTCCATTCTTTTTAGAGATCTCAAAATAAAGTTTCTCTTATTACTTAAAGGAAGAAAATTATTAAAAGAATTTATAAGAACAATATGAGTTGCTTCTTTTAAAATTTTTTTTGGCATTAAATGAAAACCAAATGAATGGCATAAAGTCATTCTGATTTCTTTTATAGATTCGCTTTTAATCCATTTTGCTTGATAATTATTTGTCGAAAAATAGCCCCTTTCATTATCTTGCCAATGCCAATTATTATTTAAAAAGTCAACTTTATAATCATCCCAGAAATATTTATTTAGTCCCCATCCATGTTGAGTAATAATTTGTTTCATTTAAACTCTTTTAATACTGCAATGAAATTATTCAGCAGATTAAAATCTAAGTTTCTTCGTATTGTTATTCTGATTCTTGATTGCCCCACTGGAACAGTTGGAGGTCTTATCGCAATTGCTAAAAACCCATTTTCTTCTAGATATTTTTGTAGATAAATTGCTTTCTCTTCTTGGCCAACAATAATTGATAAAATGTGAGAATCTCCCTGAACTGGAAAACTAAAATTTTTAGTAATTTTATCTTTCCATACACTCGCAGAAGATAACAAATCATTACCCCATTCTTTATTTTCTAAAATTTTTTTTAAACCTTCTAGTGCCCCAGCAGCCAAAGATGGCGCAAGTGCGGTTGTATACCTAAATGCACCACTTGTTTGGATAAGATATTCTCCAATTTCTGAATTGGAAGCTATGAAAGCTCCACCGCTTCCAAATGCTTTTCCAAAAGTTCCAGTAATCATAGTTATATCTGAACGAAAATTAAAGCTTAAACCCCTGCCTTCAGGGCCCAAGATCCCAATTGCATGAGCTTCGTCAACTAATAATTGAACACTATTTTTTTTGCAAATTTCCGTTATTTCTCTGAGCGGAGCAATTGATCCCTCCATGCTATAAAGAGATTCAACAACAACTAAAATGGCATTTTTTGTAGGGTTGGATTTAATAATTTTATCTTCTAAATCTTTTAAATTATTGTGTGAGAATCGAACTAGTTTTGCTTGAGCAGCTTTGACTCCAACCAATAAAGAGTTATGGATCAATTTATCTGCTATTACGATACTATTTCTATTTGCTAAAGCCTGGATAGCGGCTATATTTGCTTGAAATCCGCTTGGGAAAAGTAATACTTTCTCTTGATCAAGCCACTTGGCAAGTTCTGTTTCTAATAATTTATGTATTGGTCTTGAACCTGTAATAAACCTAGAGCTTCCTGAACCAATGCCTTCTAACAAGCTTATTTCGTAAGCAGCTTTTATTAAATCCTTGTCCCTGCTTAATCCAAAATAATCATTACTGCATAAGTCTATAAGTTTTTTCTTTTGCGAATTTAAACTTAGAAGTTCGAATGACTTTTTACCTAAAGTAAATGTTTTTAATTTACGGATTCTATTTTTTGGAATTTTTACTTTTTTCATTTTGGCAAAATAAAATATATTGGATTTAATTAAAAAGATTTAGATTTACTATTAAAGTTTGCAAGGTATTTTTTGTTTATTAATATCTATATAGATCATATATTAAGAAGTTAACTCATCCTCTCTTCAATCACAATTATTGCTTAATTTAGAGGAATATTTCCCCTTTCCGCTAGATGATTTCCAATTAGAAGCAGTACGAGCTATTAATAGCGGAAATTCTGTTGTTTTAACTGCACCAACAGGTTCAGGTAAAACATTGATAGGTGAATTTGCTATATATAGAGGCTTATCTCATGACAGCAGAGTTTTTTATACAACACCTTTAAAAGCTCTATCAAACCAAAAGTTTAGAGATTTTGCTAATCAATATGGAGAGAATAAAGTTGGTCTTTTAACTGGAGATATAAGTATAAATAGAGAAGCACCAATCTTAGTCATGACAACTGAGATTTTTAGGAACATGCTTTATGGCGAATTTGATGAATTTGATGATCCCTTAGAAAATTTAGAATCTGTGATTCTTGATGAATGTCATTATATGAATGACCCCCAGAGAGGCACAGTTTGGGAAGAAACTATAATCCATTGCCCTACTAGAACTCAAATAATAGCTTTATCAGCAACAATAGCCAATGCAGATCAACTACAAAATTGGATAGAAAAAGTTCATGGGCCCACAGTACTTATTAATAGTGATAAGAGACCAGTCCCACTTGATTTTATTTTTTGTAGTGTTAAAGGCCTTCATCCACTTTTAAATAATAAGGGTAACGGAATTCATCCAAACTGTAAGATTTGGAGAGCTCCTAAAGGGCAGAAAATAAGAGGCAAAGTTGGCAGGATAATGCAACCAAAGTCTCCCTCAATTGGCTTTGTGATCTCGAAACTAGCGGAACGAAATATGCTGCCAGCTATTTATTTTATTTTTAGTAGAAGAGGATGTGACAAGGCTATTGAGAATATAAAAGATTTAACTTTAGTTAGTTATTCAGAAGCAAGTAAGATATCACAAAAATTAGATGTTTATCTTAAAAATAATCAGGAAGCAATAAAAGATAAATCTCAATGCGAGGCATTAAAACGCGGTATTGCATCTCATCATGCTGGATTATTGCCTGCATGGAAAGAATTGGTTGAGGAATTGTTTCAGCAAGGTTTAATAAAAGTTGTTTTTGCAACTGAAACTCTTGCTGCAGGGATAAATATGCCGGCAAGAACAACTGTTATTTCTTCTTTATCAAAAAGGACAGAAGATGGGCACAGATTACTATTTAGCAGTGAATTTTTGCAAATGTCAGGAAGAGCTGGAAGAAGAGGAAAAGATACCCAAGGATATGTTGTTACATTACAAACAAGATTCGAAGGTGCCAAAGAAGCAAGTGCACTGGCTATTAGCGAACCAAATTCTTTAGAGAGTCAATTCACTCCTAGTTATGGAATGGTACTTAATCTTTTACAAAGTTATACTTTAGAGAAGTCTAAAGAATTAATTAAAAGAAGTTTTGGTAGTTTTTTATATTTAGGTGAATCTTCAGGTGAAAATATAATGCTTGAAAATTTAGATAAGGATTTAATTGAATTAAAAAAAATAACATCTAACGTTTCATGGAAAGATTTTGATGCATACGAAAAGTTAAAAAATCGTCTTAAAGAAGAGAGAAGACTCTTGAAAATTTTAGAAAAACAAGCAGCAGAAAAATTATCAGAAGAGATCACTAATGCACTCCCATATATTGAAGATGGAAGCTTAATTTCAATTAAAGCTCCTCAAATTAAAAGAAAAATTGTTCCAGGATTAATTTGTAAGAAAATATATGAATCCCAAAAAATAAAGAGTTTATTGTGTTTGACAGTTGATAATTTATTTATTCTTATAAAACCCTCATACATTGTAGGTATTTTCAATGATTTGGATGCAATTGATGTCTTAGGGCTTGAAGTGCCAAAGATGTATTTTTCTGGAGAGGTATTTAGGGGAGATGATATGTCGCAGTGTTATGCGGATCGAATTTTAGAAGTTTCTAAAAAAAATGATTTACAAACTCCACAATATGATTTGTCAATGGAAGTTTTGGCACAACAGCAACAAATTAATAATTTAGAAGAAACAGTAAATGATCATCCCGCACATAGATTTGGAGACTCTCGGAAATTAAAGAAATATAGAAAAAGAATTGTTGATGTTGAACAAGAAATATATATGAGAAAAAAACTTCTTGAGGATAAAGAAAATCATAACTGGAGAACTTTTACTGATTTGATTAAAATTTTGAATCATTTCGGTTGTTTAAATGATTTGGAATTGACAGAAGTTGGACAAACAGTTGGTGCAATAAGAAGTGAAAATGAATTATGGATTGGTCTGGTTTTAGTTAGTGGTTATTTAGACGATTTAGATCCTCCTGAATTAGCTGCAATTATTCAAGCTATATGTGTTGATATGAGGAGGCCTAATCTTTGGTGTAATTTCAAGCCTTCTTTAAAGGTAATAGATGTTTTTAATGAATTAGATGGTTTAAGAAAATTAGTCGCTTCTCAACAAAATAAGTTTAGTATTGAAATCCCAATTTATTTAGAAACAGACTTAACTGGAATTATTTCTGAATGGGCAAGAGGAAAAAAATGGAAAGATTTGGTTTTTAATACTTCATTAGACGAAGGTGATGTAGTGAGGATTATTAGAAGATCAATTGATGTTCTTTCTCAAGTTCAATACTGTATTGGTGTCAGTAATAAATTAAAAAGCAAAGCAAAGCTAGCATTAAAAGCTATTAATCGTTTTCCTGTGTCTGAATCTAATGATCTTATAAAAGTCTCTGAAGATATTAATCCTGCAACAAAAAGAATTGACAATAATTCTTAAATTTTTTAATCAAATCATTGAATTGATATTCATTGCTTCATCAAATTCATCTTCGTTTAAATAACCTAATTTAAGTGTTGCCTCTTTTAAATTTAATGATTCTTTGAAGGCAAGGTTTGCAATTTCAGCTGCTTTTTCATAACCAACCTTTGGCACTATGGCTGTAACCAACATTAGTGAATTTTCTAAATTTAACTTCATTTTCTTTTGATTAGGTTCCATCCCATCAACTAATTTTTTTCTGAAATTTTCTATTACATTTTTTAGTAATTTTAAACTTGTAAGAATATTAAACCCAATAAGAGGCTTATATTCATTCATCTGTAAAGTGCCGCTTGAATTGGCCATTGAGACTGCATATTCAAGACCCATTATCTGAGTGCAAACCATTGATAAGGCTTCGCATTGAGTTGGATTCACTTTACCTGGCATGATAGAACTTCCAGGTTCATTTTGAGGAATAATTAGTTCATCTATTCCTGATCTTGGACCAGAAGATAGAATTTTTATATCATTTGAAATTTTAAATAGTGCACTTGCTAATATTTTTATCTGACTCATTACTTGAGCTAGACGATCATGAGAGGCCATGATAGAAAAATTATTTTTTGATTTATAGAACATGAGATTAGTATCATCGGAAATTGATTTTATAGACTCTTCACAAAATCCTTTTGGACAATTAATCCCTGTTCCAACTGCAGTTCCTCCCAGAGGTAAGAAATACAATTCATTCAGACTAATAATAATTGCATTCTCAGCATCTTTAAGTTGCTCTGACCATCCTGATATTTCTTGCCCAAAAGTAAGTGGAACTGCATCTTGAAAATGGGTTCTTCCTATCTTTATAAGGTTTTTCCATTCTTCACTTTTTTTATCAAGGATCTGAGTAAGTTTTCTTATCGTTGGAACTAAATTTTTGATTATTTCTTTAACAACAGATATTTGAATAGCAGCAGGAAAAGTGTCATTAGTTGACTGAGATTTATTTACATCATCATTCGGATGAATTGGTTGATGACTGCCAAGCTCTGAATTGGTTTTTAAAGCTGCAATATTTGAAATTACCTCATTAACATTCATATTTGTTTGCGTGCCACTACCTGTTTGCCAAACTTTTAGGGGAAACTGTGAATCGTGAAGCCCATCAAGTATTTCCGTACATGCCTCTACAATCAAATCTTTTTTCCTTTTATCTATTAAACCTAAATTGTAATTCGCAATTGAAGCAGCTTTTTTTATGAGAGTGATTGAGTAAATTAACTCAATTGGAATTAATTCTTCTCCAATAGAAAAATTTATTATCGATCTTTGTGTTTGAGCGCCCCACAAAGCTTCAATGGGAACCTCTATTGTTCCCATACTATCTTTTTCAATCCTAAAGTTTTTTGTCATTATTCCTCTGAAAACACTGGTTAAACTTAGATAAGGTTTTCAGTAATCCTAGATACCTAACTTCTCCCATATTACACTTAAATTATTGAGATGAATTGAAGGATTAAAACATTCTTCTAAGTCACTTTGATCAATAAAATCCATTATTTCATTATCTCTCTCTATATTTTGTTTGAAATTCCCATTCTGAGTATTCCAGGCTTGATGCGCATTTTTTTGTACTAAGCTATAAGCTTTTTCTCTAGATAAGCCCTTCTCTACAAGCAAAAGTAAAACTTTCTGACTAAAGATTACACCACCATATATATTTAAATTTTTGAGCATATTTTTTGGATAAACTTCCAAATTGCATACTATATCTTTCATTTCCCTGAGCATAAAATGCAAACAGATTGATACGTCAGGTAACATGATACGTTCATTTGAACTATGGCTTATATCTCTTTCGTGCCAAAGTGGAACATTTTCTAGTGCTGTTAAGACGTAAGTCCTCAAAATTCTTGCTAAACCGCTTATTCTTTCACTTCGAATAGGATTTCTTTTATGAGGCATGGCAGAACTTCCTTTTTGCCCTTTTGTAAAGCCCTCCTCAACTTCTAAAACATCAGTTCTTTGTAAATTTCTTATTTCAGTTGCAAATCTATCTAAAGAAGCGCCAACTAGTGCAATAGTTTGTACATATTCTGCATGTCTGTCTCTCGATATAACCTGCGTACTTGCTGTATCTGGTTTTAAGCCGAGTAAATCACAAGTTATTTGTTCTACTTTGGGATTCGTATTAGCGTAAGTTCCCATTGCACCACTTATTTGTCCAATTGCTACAGATTCTTTCAGTGTTAATAATCTTTTTTTGTTTCTTATTATTTCTGCTAACCATCCAGCAAGTTTAAAACCGAAGGAAATTGGCTCCCCATGAATTGCATGTGATCTGCCAATCATTAATGTATTTTTATGCTTCCTTGATAATAATCTGACTTCATTTTCTAATTTCTCAATTTCTTCTAATAACAATTCGCAAGAGGCTTTTAACTGAAGAGATAAGCCAGTATCGAGTACATCACTACTGGTCATGCCAACATGAATGTATCTTCCTGAATCTCCTACAAATTCATTAACGCTTGTAAGAAATGCTATGACATCATGTTTAACTTCTTTCTCAATTTCTATAATTCTAGATTCATCAAACTTTGCATTTGAACGTATATCTTTCATAGCATCCTCAGGAATTTTTCCGAGGGAAAAATTTGCTTCACATGCAGCTATTTCAACCTTAAGCCAACTCTGGAATTTTGCGCTTTCAGTCCAGATTTTCCCCATTTCGGGTAAAGTGTAACGCTCGATCACAATTTTTATTGATTACCAATTTAAACTTTATAACAAAATAGCATTATTGCCCGATACCTTAAAGATGTACTTGCCATTGAACATATTTGCCCGATTATTATGTTCTCACATAACATTTTTTTAGCTAATAAAGAAAGCTTCAATATAAAAATGTTTGCATATATTCCTTTGTTAATCATGGGTAATTTTTTTGTTCTAATTTAAAATTGAAAGGTATCAAAGAATTTGGATCTTAATCTTATAGAAGTTCATTATTCAGTCTTTTTTTATTGATTAATAGATGATTAAAAAAAGTAGATTAGACCTTTATCTTCTAAATAAAGGTTTATGTGAAACTCGTCAAAAAGCCCAAGGTTTAATTCTTGCGGGCAAGGTTAGAGATATCAATGGAAAAGTATTAGATAAACCTGGACAACAAGTATTAATTGGATCTGAGTTTTTTATTGATTCCGCACCTATGTTTGTATCAAGGGGCGGTGAAAAATTATTAGAAGCATTTAAAAAACTTGAAATTAAAGTAAAAGACAAAATATGTATTGACGCAGGAATCTCTACTGGGGGATTTACTGATTGCTTATTGCAACAAGGAGCAAAGTTAGTTTATGGGATTGATGTTGGATATGGACAAACTGCATGGAAGATTAGAAATAATCCAAAAGTTATACTTTTTGAACGAACTAATATTCGAAATTTAAAACCTAATGATCTTTTATCTAGAAGTAATGAATTACCAAATTTTGTGGTTGCTGATTTGTCTTTTATTTCATTGAAGTTGGTTTTTAAATCTATTGGTAATTTATTAGAAGGTAATTGTATTGAGGGAATATTTTTAATTAAACCCCAATTTGAGGTGGGCAAAGAAAAAGTCAGTAAAGGTGGTGTGGTTCGTAATCCTAAATTCCATGCTGAGGCTATAGAGTCTGTTATTTATGCTGCAAAAAATTCCCAATGGAATATAAAGAATTTGATAGCCTCTCCTTTGGTAGGTCCTGCTGGAAATCATGAATATCTAGCTTGGATGACCCTAGGAAGTCAATCCAATAAAAGTATTAATAGTGAATATATACAAAATTTAGTAAATGAAACTCTCTGAATTAGAGAGCTTCTTCATCTTTGTCCCCAGTTCTAATTCTTACAACAGAATCAATTGATGAGATGAATATTTTTCCATCACCTATTTCTCCAGTTTTTGCTGCTTCAGCAATCGCATCTATGACTGAATTAACTTTTTCATCTTCTACTACAACTTCAACTTTGAGTTTCTGAAGGAACTCAACAGTAAACTCTGATCCTCTATATCTTTCAACTTGTCCTTTTTGCCTTCCAAAACCTCTGACTTCACTAACTGTCATTCCAACAATACCAGAGTTTACTAATGCAATTTTTACATCTTCTAGTTTAAATGGACGTATAATTGCCTCAATTTTCTTCATGATTAAAGCTTGAATATTTTTATTTTAATTGTTTTTAGGGAAAACATCCAACATTGAAATATCAGAAAAACATTTTATATTTAGTCCTGCATTCGAAGCGTCTTCAATTAATAGTTTGGAGTTTTCCTCTGAAATAATTACTGTACTATTTGATAATGCTTCCCACTGATCATCCTCAAAGTGTGTTTGAAGCCATAACATTCCAATTGCACTTTTTGGTTGAAGGGATTTATTTAAGTTGTTATCGATAGTTATCAAACAAATGTCCATTAATTTTTCATCTAACTAAAAACATATAAACCTTTTAACCAACGTTATGAATGTAATTGATGATACAAAAATAAGATTTAACAGATTTTGACTTATTCAATTGTAATACTTAATCTTATTGAGATTTTTGCAGATTTTGATCTTTTTATATAGTTTTAATAAATAAGTTCTAATAAAAATGAGTACAGCTAAATTAAATGATTCGACGCAAAGACCACTTTATGGTGAAAGAATTATTGAAGATTCAAAAATAATTTGTTTCGAGAATCCAAATAAGAAAAGAATTTATGAAATTTCTATCCAGTTGCCTGAATTTACATGTAAGTGCCCTTTTTCTGGTTATCCAGATTTTGCAAAGCTAAATATTATTTATCAACCTAATTTGAGAGTCTATGAGTTGAAGTCTTTAAAGCTTTATATTAATAATTTTAGAGATATAAAAATTTCACATGAGGAAGTTGTTAATAGAATTATGGATGATTTAGTAAATGAGGGCTCGCCTCATTGGATACATTTAAATGCTGCATTTAACCCCAGAGGGAATGTTTCTATGCAGTTAGATATTTTTAGCGGAGAGAAAAAAAATTAAAAATTTTTTATTTCTTCTGACAATTTTAAAAAATCTTTTTTAAAACCAAGTAGATTTTTATTGCTAAGACCTCCAATGAATAGCTTTTGTGATTCATTATTCACAAGAATCCATAATTGGTTTGTTGGTATAAGACTTATTATTGTTCCAAAGATTATTAAAATAAAAGAAAAGTAGATAAATGGTATAGACGGATCATTTTTAATTATTAATCCACTGCTGGGGATTATTTTTTTTAAAGATACTTTTGAAGAGTTAACTTCTAAGGGTTTGTCATTGATATAGAGATTATTCCCCGAGAAATTTTCTGTATTGGAAATTTTAAGTGGACCATTTTCATTATCTATTGTTAAAAGGAAATTTTTTTTTGTCTCTGATCCTAATTCAATTAAAACTCCCCAAACTTGATTGCCAATTTCGGGAATCTCTTTTAATTTTAATTGATAAAGGATATTATCTATTTCTAAAACCACATTTGATATTGCCCAATCAGCTTGATAAATCGTTAATCCTTTGAACCTAATTGGGTGATTAACTTGGGTAGTTTTTATCTCATTTAATTTAAAATCTTCAGTAGAAAAATCTAACTTTGAAGTGAACTGCTTTGGTATTCCATCACTTTCTCGTTCTATAAAAAAATCGACTAATTTTATAGTAGCTTTTGAGTTTGTGCTCTCATTAATTAGGTCCAAGCTTTCTCCAGGCAACAAATATTGTTCTTTTGATTGACTTGTAAAATTTCCATATGCTGAACCTATAAGTAAGACTATTAATCCAATATGTACAAATAGAGGTCCGACTTTTCCAATTAAACCCCTTCTCGCAGAAATATGACTTTTAAATTTATATGTTTTCCATCCTCTTTTTTTAAGTAATAAATCAACTTTTGATATGTTGTCTTCATCCTCATTAATTTGGTGACTTGAATTTAATTGCAGTTTGCTAAATTTTCTTTCGCTCTTGTATTCAATCCATTTTAATGAAGCTTTTAAGGAAGGGATTTGCCTTCTGAAACTACAAGCTGCGAGAGAAATACAAAGAAGAATTAATGCAAATAAAAACCAATAGCTTGTATATATATGATCCAATTGAAGTTTTAAGACTTTTTCTCCATTTAAAAATCCAAAAATGGGAGCATCATCGAAATTATCAATATAGAATTTATTATTACTACCTTGAGGTATAAAAGTACCTATTCCACTGGCAATAGCAATGAAGATTATCAGCGATATAGCGAATCTTAAACTTGATATTTTTAAAATTAGATTCTTAAAAATAATCATTTAAATCCAATTTGAAAATAAATTTAATAAGCCTAGGGAAACTAAAAATATCCCACTTAAAGTAGGAATTATTTGACTAAATTTTCTAAGAGCTAAAAATTGCTTTAAGTTTTCTGCAGTAGCCCCTGCAATGATTAATGGGGTTACTTGTCCTATCCCAAAGAAAAATAAAAAAATAATAGATATTATCGGGTTTTTAGCTTGCGATACCCAAGCCAAAAGAGTTGCTAAAACTGGAGTAATGCAAGGTGAAGAAGCTAGTCCAAAAGTTGTCCCTATGGCAAAAGGCGCTATAAATGTTGGTATTTTATCTTCAATTATTTTTATATCAGGTCCATTCGGAAACTGAAACTTTAGAATTCCTAATAAATTTAAACCCATTATTATTGCTATTAGGGCAACAAATGAAGTGTAATAAGATGGAATTTGTCCATATATTTTACCTAAGAATCCGCTCGCAGCCCCCAGTGCAACAAGAGAAAAAACTACACCTCCTGAAAAACTAATAAGTTTAAATTTATTTTTCTCTGTTCCGCCTATATACGCAATAGTTACTGGCAATAATGATAATGAACATGGCCCAAGACTTGTTAAAAGTCCTGCGCTGAAAACCAAAAATATAGTAAATGGGCCAGGACTATTCAGACCATTCTGCATAAGCAGATTACCCTTTTGAGATAATTCTGAAATAACTAAATTAAATGATTCGATAGCTTGAATTTAATCCTTTAAATTCTAACTAATTAAGAGTCTTTCGTGTACTAATCATACCAATGAATCCTGTTGACTCTAATGAACATCTAACTAACATCCCTGCAATAAAAAAAGACGCTATTAATGAATTGCCACCATAACTAATGAAAGGTAGTGGTAACCCTGTGGTAGGCATTGAACCTGTTGCTACAGCAATATGCATTATTGTTTGACCTGTCAACAACACACCACATCCGATAGCAATTAATTTTGTATAATTATTCCTGCACTTAAGACTAATTCTTAGACTTATATAAGAGAATACTGCTAAAAATCCCAAGAATAAAGTACACCCCAATAAACCAAATTCTTCCGCAAAAATGGCAAAAATAAAATCTGTATACATGAACGGCAGATACTGTAATTTTTGTATCGACAGTCCAAAACCTTGGCCAAATAGACCACCTGAACCTATGGCTAATAAACTTTGAACCAATTGAAATCCATTTTCTTGTTGATCTTTCCAAGGATTTATAAATGAAGTAACTCTCAGTTTTTGATATTCGTTATTAAGGATGCTGATACATCCAGTAATTAAACCTATTGAAGCAAATGAGCAAAGAGAGCTAAGTTTTACTCCTCCACATAAACCCATTACCCAAAGAAGAATTCCAGTTAATGATGCAGTACTTAAGTTAGGCTGTTTAAGTATTAATAAAATTAATAAACCAAAGGTTATAATTGTAATTAATTTTTTATCATTCTTTACTAGATTCCAATGTGCGAAAAGATTAGAAGCTTCTAGAATTAGGAAAGGTTTAATTAATTCAGATGGCTGCAGAAGTAAATTGCCAAGCACTAGCCATCTTGAAGATCCATTAACTGTAATTCCATTTAGATTGGTAAGGAAAATCAAAAAGAATAAAATATAAAAAATAATTCTTGAAAACTTTAAAAGATTTCTAATCTTTGTATTAAGTACGAAATAAAATAAACCAATTCCTGGAATTGTCCAAATGATTTGTTTTTTTAAGAAGTAAGCCCAATTCCCCATTTCCCTACTAGCCACCCACCAACTTGATGATCCAAGTATGCATATTCCTAATATTGACCAAATTCCAATGATGACAATGAGGATTTTTGCTTCATAAGGCCATATCGCCCAAGGTAAGGGAAGTATAGACTCTTTTAAATTGCTGAAAGTTTTTTTGTAATTAGAACTAAAGGTTTTTTTTCTTTTAGAAATTCTTTTATATTTTATTTTTTCTTGACTTATCTCCAATTTTTTAGATGTATATTTACTATTGAGACGTTTAATTGAGATTTTGCCAAGTCTTTTATTAACGTTTTAAAGTGTTAACGCAATTAAAAATATGACTTTTTATAAATTTTATTTTTGAAGAATAAAGTAAAAAATGGCCTACAGATTCATCATAAATCTTAAGAATTAATTTTTTATAAAAAAAAACTAGCTAAAAGGCACCTCTCTGTGATAGATTCCGTGAGTTTATATACTTACTTAAAACCATTCAGAGGAGTTTCTAAACTATGTTCACATCGGTGGACTCAAATAGAAAAAAACTTGAGCATCCTTCTAATGAGAATGTTCAATTTCTTCAATCCCTGAATAATTCGATCATCAAAGAAAGTAAATCTGGCATTGCCAATCAAATAGATCATTTGCTTTCCCAAAATGATGAATATACAAAATTGCAATTAACAATTTTTGGAATTACTTTTATTTTTTCTATTTTATTAGCATCAATAACTGGAATTTTTTTAGGCGTTACTTTTGGTTTTAGTATTTTTACAGGTGCAATTGCCGGTATTTTTTACCTACGTTTGCTTGCTAAAAGTATAGGGAAACTTGGTAAAGAATCATCAGGTGTATCAAAATTGCAACTATTAGTTCCAGTTTGCCTCTTTATTTTTGCGAGCAAGCTAGGATCTTTGGATATTTTTCCTGCGATGATAGGTTTTTTCATTTATAAGCCTTCACTCATTCTTTATTTTTCACGTTCTTAAGTAAATTTTTTTATTCAAAACAAATGTTTTTTAATTCCTTGCTAACAAATTTTGCAGCATTAGAAGTTGGTCAACATCTTTATTGGCAAATTGGAAATATCAGACTTCATGGGCAGGTATTTTTAACATCTTGGATTTTATTAGGAGCGTTATTAGTTTTTATTTCTTTAGGAACTAAAAAAATGGAAAATGATCCTAAAGGCCTTCAAAACCTGCTTGAGTTCCTATGGGATTACATAAGAGATCTTGCTAGGACGCAAATAGGGGAAAAAGTTTACAGAGATTGGATGCCATTTATAGGGACTTTATTTTTATTCGTCTTTATTAGTAATTGGGGAGGGGCTTTAATTCCTTGGAGATTGATTAAGTTACCAAGTGGAGAATTGGGAGCACCTACTGCAGATATCAATACAACTATAGCCTTGGCTTTATTGGTTTCACTTTCTTATTTCTATGCTGGTTTAAGCAATAAGGGTTGGAGATACTTCGAATACTATGTTCACCCAACTCCGATTATGCTTCCTTTCAAAATTCTAGAGGACTTTACGAAACCTTTATCACTCTCTTTCAGGCTATTTGGAAATATTTTAGCTGATGAACTTGTTGTTGGTGTTCTAGTCTTTTTAGTTCCGCTAATTCTCCCAATACCTGTTATGTTCCTGGGATTATTTACTAGTGCAATTCAGGCATTGATTTTTGCAACTTTAGCGGCCTACTACATTGGAGAAGCTGTTGAAGAACATCATTAGCTGTTTTCTGATACATTCAGACGCTTTTACAAAGGGTCTGTAATCTGGCAAAATATCTAATCGCGTAGGTCTGATAATATCAGACCCATTCTTAAAACAAAGGATGTCCAAGCGTGTATGACAACAAAGATTATCACAAGTATTAAGCTCTTTATTTCAAAATTATGGATTCGATTACTTCCGCTGCATCAGTTGTAGCTGCTGGTTTAGCAGTTGGTCTAGGTGCTATTGGCCCAGGTCTTGGACAAGGTAACGCAGCTCAAGGTGCTGTTGAGGGTATTGCCCGTCAGCCAGAAGCTGAAGGTAAAATCAGAGGAACTCTTCTTTTGTCTTTCGCTTTCATGGAGTCATTAACAATTTACGGATTAGTTGTGGCTTTGGTACTACTTTTTGCGAATCCTTTTTCCTAAAAGTTAATATTGCTTCTAATTCTTATTAGCAATATTTAAATTTAATTTTTTAACTTCAACTGAATCATATGTTGGCCTTTAATTTTTTTGGTGCTACAGAAGGTGGATTATTTGATATAAATGCCACTTTGCCACTAATGGCAATACAAGTAGTTGCGCTTACTTACATATTAAATTCTCTCTTTTTTAAGCCTGTTGGCAATGTTGTAGAAAAAAGAGAAAAGTTTGTAAGTAATAATATTATTGAGGCCAAAAATAAACTTTCTGAGGTTAAAAAATTAGAAGCTGATTTATTAACTCAGCTTCAAAGTGCTCGTACAGAAGCCCAAAGAATTGTGAGCGAAGCTGAGAATGAGTCTGACAAGCTTTATAAAGAAGCACTAGAACTTGCTAATAATGAAGCAAATGCTTCAAAAGAAAAGGCAAGACTAGAAATTGAAAGTCAGACGTCCGCTGCTCGTGATCAACTTTCTAAACAGGCTGATGATCTAAGCGAACTTATTGTTAATAGATTGATTCTAGAAAAATGAATTTAACTCTTTTAGCTACAGAAGGTTTTGGATTGAACTTCAATTTATTCGAAACTAATATCCTTAATTGGGCTGTAGTGGTTTTCGGTCTTTATAAATTTTTGCCTGGTTTCTTAGGTAAAATGCTTCAAAAAAGGAGAGAAGGAATCCTCCTTGAATTAAAAGATGCTGAAGATCGCCTCCTAAATGCAACTCAAGCTTTAGAAAAGGCGAAGAAAGATTTATCTTCAGCAGAAGAAAAAGCGTCACAAATAAAAGCAGATTCTCTTAAAAGATCTGAATCAATCAGAATGGAAAGTGAGAAAAAAGCGATAGAGGAGATGGCACGAATTAAACAAAGTGCAATCTCTGATGAGAGCTCTGAAGCATCCAGAGCAATTTCTCAACTACGAAAAGAAGCTGTTGAACTGGCAATTAAGAAAGCGTTAGAATCTCTCCCAAATCGACTTGATAAAACAACACAAGAAAATTTGGTAACTCAATCAATTAACAATATTGAGGTGAACTAATGCCACTTTTAAATTCAGTTACTACACCATACGCAGAGGCATTACTTCAAGTTGTGAATGAAAATTCGCAAACTGAAGAGATGGTTTCTGAGGTTAAACAACTTTTGGAATTAATAAATGATTCCCCTGAATTGGAGAAGGCATTATCCTCTCCCATTTTAGAGACAGATGCTAAGAAGAAAATCATTATTGAAATTTTTTCAAATAAGGTTAATTCTTCTTTACTGAATTTCTTAAAATTATTGGCCGATAGGCAAAGAATTGGAATCCTCACTTCAATTCTTGATAGGTTTTTAGAGATTTTCCGAGAAAATAGTAATATTGCTTTGGCAACTGTTACTTCTGCAGTCGAGCTTACTGATGAACAGAAAGGTTTAATTACCAAAAAGATCATCAATATTGCTGGAACAGAAAAATTAGAACTTGTTACTAAAATCGACCCATCTCTTATTGGTGGTTTCGTCGCCAGTGTAGGATCAAAAGTAATTGATGCTTCCCTTGCTTCACAAATTAGAAAACTTGGCTTATCCCTTTCCAAGTAACTTTTAAATCAACCTTAAATTCTTAAATCCATGGTATCTATACGCCCTGATGAAATCAGTTCAATCTTAAAACAACAAATAACTGATTATGACCAATCTGTAAGTGTTAGCAATGTAGGAACTGTTCTGCAAATCGGTGATGGCATTGCAAGAATATATGGCTTAGATCAGGTCATGGCAGGTGAGTTATTGGAATTTGAAGATGGTACCGAAGGTATAGCTTTAAATCTTGAAGATGATAATGTTGGAGCCGTTTTGATGGGAGAGGCACTTGGTGTCCAAGAAGGAAGTAACGTTAAGTCCACAGGTAAAATCGCATCTGTTCCAGTTGGTGAAGCAATGCAGGGGAGAGTTGTTAATCCTTTAGGACAACCAATAGATGGTAAAGGGGAAATTCCTACGAGTGATACTAGATTGATTGAAGAAATGGCTCCTGGAATAATCAAGAGAAGATCAGTGCATGAACCAATGCAAACAGGTATTACATCTATTGATGCAATGATTCCTGTTGGAAGAGGTCAAAGAGAATTAATTATTGGTGATAGACAAACTGGAAAATCTGCTATTGCTATCGATACGATAATCAACCAAAAAGGGCAAGACGTAGTTTGTGTTTACGTAGCTATTGGTCAGAAGTCAGCATCAGTAGCAAACATTGTAGAGGTATTAAGAGAGAGAGGTGCACTAGATTATACAGTCGTAGTTAGTGCGGGAGCTTCTGAACCTGCTGCTTTACAGTACTTAGCACCTTATACCGGTGCAGCAATTGCTGAACATTTTATGTATCAGGGTAAAGCAACACTTGTTATTTATGATGATCTAACAAAACAAGCTCAGGCTTATAGACAAATGTCTCTTCTTTTAAAAAGACCACCAGGAAGAGAAGCTTATCCTGGAGACGTGTTCTATTTACACAGTAGATTGCTAGAAAGAGCAGCAAAACTTTCTGATGCGATGGGAGGAGGTTCTATGACAGCTCTTCCAATTATTGAAACTCAGGCAGGGGACGTTTCGGCTTACATCCCAACTAATGTTATTTCAATTACAGATGGACAAATATTCTTGAGTGCAGATTTATTTAACTCAGGATTAAGACCTGCTATTAATGTAGGTATCTCTGTTAGTCGTGTTGGAGGTGCCGCTCAGACAAAAGCAATTAAAAAAATTGCAGGAACTTTAAAATTAGAACTCGCACAGTTTGATGAACTAGCTGCTTTTTCTCAATTTGCATCTGATCTTGATGAAGCAACTCAGCAACAACTTGAAAGAGGCAAAAGACTAAGAGAGTTACTAAAGCAACCTCAATTCTCCCCGCTTAACCTTGCAGAACAAGTTGCAGTAGTTTATGCAGGAGTTAAAGGTCTTATTGATGAGGTGCCTGTTGAAGATGTTACTAAATTTGCAACTGAACTTAGGGAATACCTAAAGTTAAATAAATCAGAATTTATAGAAGAAATTCTTAAAGAAAAGAAATTAAATGATGGATTAGAAGCAACACTAAAAGAGGTGATAAATGAAGTTAAATCATCAATGCTTGCCACAGTTTAAATTTATTTAAGGAGATACCATGGCAAATCTTAAAGAGATTAGAGATCGAATCGTTTCCGTTAAAAATACAAGAAAAATAACGGAGGCCATGAGACTTGTTGCAGCTGCAAAAGTTAGGAGAGCTCAAGATCAAGTCCTTAAGAGTAGACCTTTTGCAGATAAACTTGCACGGGTCTTAGAAAATATCCAATCTAGAGTTCAATTTGAGGCTGTCGACTCTCCTCTATTATCCAAGAGAGAAGTAAAGAGCATCACTTTGGTTTGCATAACTGCGGATAGAGGTTTATGCGGTGGTTACAATACAAATATAATAAAAAAGGTAGAAATAAGATACGCAGAATTAGTCAAACAAGGGTATCAGCCAAATTTAATTTTGGTAGGGAAGAAAGCTATTGGATATTTTCAAAATAGAAAGGATAGATATGTAATTAAAAGTACTTTCAAAGAACTAGAACAAGTACCCACAGTCAAGGACTCTGAAGGGGTAACAAATGAAATTTTAGCTGAATTTCTCTCAGAAAATTCTGATAGGGTGGAAATAATTTACACGAAATTCATCACTCTAGTCAGCTGCGCTCCTGTAGTTCAAACACTATTGCCACTTGACCCTCAAGGAATTGCTGAGGAAAACGATGAAATTTTTAGGTTGACTACAAAAGATAGTAAGTTACTTGTTGAAAAATCAAATATGGAAAAAAGTGATTCAGAGAAGTTGCCATCAGATATTGTTTTTGAACAAAGTCCTGATCAACTATTAGATTCCTTATTACCATTATATTTACAGAATCAGGTACTAAGAGCTCTTCAAGAGTCAGCAGCTTCAGAACTCGCTTGCAGGATGACTGCTATGAATAATGCGAGTGATAATGCTAAAGAATTAGCAAGTACTTTGAATCTAACCTATAACAAAGCCAGACAAGCAGCTATTACTCAAGAAATATTAGAGGTTGTAGGAGGTTCAGCAGTTTAGCAATAAGATTTAGGATATGCCTGAATACAATATCAAAGTTCAATTTGAGCAAAAGACTTTTAGTTTTTTATGTTCTGAAGATCAAGATATTATTTCAGCGGCAAAAATGAATGGAATAGATTTACCAAGTAGTTGTTGTTCAGGAGTTTGTACAGATTGTGCATCTATGATATTGGAAGGATCTGTAGATCAAGAAGATGCTATGGGATTAAATGATGATTTGAGGGAAAAGGGCTTTGCACTTTTATGTGTGGCATATCCCAAGTCCGATTTGAACATTGTTATTGGTAAAGAAGTCGAAGATGATTTATATAATGATCAATTTGGTAAATATCAAAAATGAAATTAAGTTCAGTTAATTATTATTTAGATTGGCCAGTTTCAATAAAATCAAAAAATTTAAGGGGGTTTATCATTGCAAATTTAGAAAAAAAAGGTGATTTAATTCGATGGTCAATTGTTGACATTCAAAATTCTATTGACTCTTTTGGAACAAAAAAACTTAAAATTAAAGCTGTCTTAGCTAATTAAAAATATAAATTGAAATATTTTTAATAATGGAAAATTCACCAACAATATTCATTGTTCCAACTGGTATTGGTTGTGAAGTAGGAGGTTTTGCTGGGGATGCACTTCCTACCGCTAAATTATTAGCATCGGCAAGTGGATGTTTAATTACTCATCCAAATGTTATGAATGGCGGTACTCTCTCTGAAAAAGATAAAAATATTTTTTATGTTGAGGGTTATAGTTTAGACCGACTTGCTAAAGGAGAAATCGCTTTAAAAAGGGTTAATCAACAGAAAATTGGGATAATTTTTGATTCATCCATTGAAAAAGAACTATTAGTGAGACATTTACAAGTTGCTGATGCATGTGTTTCTACTTTAGGGATTAATGTTCATTCTTATGTGATTACAAAAAAGCCATTAAACATAATTATTGATTCTGATTCTTCAAAAATTAGTGGTGGCATAATTGAAAATCCTGATACTCTAATTGATGCGGGAAAATGTTTGATAGAAAATGGAGTTACGGCCATAGCAATTGTGGCGAAATTTCCAGATGATTCAGATTCTTCAGAAACAAATATTTATCGAGAGGGAAAGGGGGTTGATCCTATTTCTGGAGTAGAAGCGGTTATAAGTCATTTGATCAGCAAATTCTTAAAAGTTCCCTGTGCTCATGCGCCAGCATTAAATCCGATCGAGTTGAACGAAAATTTAGATCCTCGGGCAGCTGCAGAAGAAATTGGATATACCTTTTTACCATCAGTATTGATTGGTTTAAGCAATGCACCCGACATTGTTGAATTGCCTAATAGACAGGAATTAATCTCATTACACCCTAATCAAATTGAATCTATTGTCGTTCCTAATGGGGCGCTAGGTGGCGAAGCAGTACTAGCAGGTATTGAAAAAGGTTTGAATATAATTTCTGTAAAAAACCATAATACATTAAAAGTGACTAATGAGTTTTATGATTATCCTAATTTTTTTGAAGTGAACAATTATTTAGAAGCAGCAGGTATAATTCTTGCTATTAGAAAAGGCATTAACCTTTATTCAATTAAACGGCCTATAAAAAAAATCCAAAAATGTTCTCATAGTGATTACTAAGAAATTGCTATGGGTACTCTCCAGTCACTTCCCAAGGATTGATTACTTAACTTGAGGATTGGTGGGGCCTGTTTCCTTTTGAATTCTGCTTTTTTAATAAGTGAAATTATTTCTAAAATTAAATCTTTTTCGTGACCTTCTTCTTCTAGTTGTTTAAAATCTTTTTTCTCTTCAATAATTCCTCTTAGAATAGTATCTAAAATTGGATAGGGTGGAAGAGAATCAGTATCTAACTGATCAGGACCTAATTCTGCGCTAGGAGCTTTAGAGAGTATATTTTTCCCAATTATATTATTTTTAAAATCTAACTTATATAATTTTCTATTATTAATTGAATCTTGGCTATCAAGCCATTTGCATAGTTTAAAAACATTAGTTTTATACAAATCCCCAATTACAGATAATCCACCATTCATATCACCATATAGCGTGCAATAACCTACGGCTAATTCTGATTTGTTACCTGTTGAAAGTAATAAGTGTTTTTCTTGATTTGCTAAAGCCATTAGAAGCGTTCCTCTGATCCTAGATTGAATATTTTGATTAGTTATTTCAACCGCCTCAAAATTTATGCTTTTTATAAAAGATTCTTCAAAAGAGGTCATCAAACTTTCTATTGGGATGGTGTTGAAATTTATATTTAATCTGCTCGCCAAACCTTTCGCATCACTTTTTGAATGTTCGGAGCTCCATTTTGAGGGCATTGAGACACAATAAATATTTTTACTTCCAAGAGCAGCAGTCGCAATTGCTGTAACTAGTGCTGAATCAATGCCACCGCTTAAGCCAATTAGAGCGGTATTAAATCCACATTTTTTAGCATAATCTCTAACACCAAGAACTAAAGCATCAAAAATTGATGACATTTCAGAGTTTTCAAATTTATTCTTTTCAGGTTTTGTTTGCTCAATTTTCCAGCTGAGAAGGTCTTCTGAAAAAGGCTTAAGTTGTTTTATTTTTAATCCATTCTTATCGAGTATAAAACTATTCCCATCAAAGATTAAATTATCATTTGCCCCAACCTGGTTAACATAAATCAATGGTACTTGAAGATATTTAGCCGCAAAACTTGAAACTTTGTACCTAAGCTCTAACTTTTTGAAGGTATATGGTGAGGCTGATAAATTAACTAAAAAATCTACTTTTTTTTTCTTGAAATCGATAATAGGATTTTCTTTATGAATTCCCCTGCCTTCTATATTTTCGTTGACCCATAAATCCTCACAAATAGTAAATCCAAGCCGCCAAGTCTTATTATTAATTTTTTTGTTCAACACGGAAACTTTTTGTTCTGATCTAAAGTATCTTTTTTCATCAAATACTTCATAGGTGGGAAGAATAATTTTACGTGCTATTATTTTCCATTCTCCGCTTTCAAGCAATGCAATAGAATTATAAAGATTTGGGAAAAAAGAATCATTTATTACCTCTGCTATTCCAACTGTGATGCTTAAATTTCCATATCTTTTATTTATATCTAAGGCTAATTGGTCAAGTATTTGGTATTGATTTTGGATTAAATTATTTTTTAGAAGTAAGTCATTTGCTGGATATCCCCATAATGACAATTCTGGTGTGAGCACAAAATCAGCAGAAATTGAGTAAGCCTTTGAAGCAATATTAAGTATTTTTTTTGCATTGCCCTCTAAATCTCCAACAACTGGATTGATTTGAGCAAGTAAAAAATTCATTCAACTAATTACGTGGAAACATATAAATTATTCTTTTTAATAATATCTAATATTGATATTGGTAAATTAGAATAATTAGAATTTAATCTAAACTTAGAACTTGAAATGTTTGGGATTTTTATATTCGAAATCTTAAATTTCACTTTATAAGTTTCTAACATTTTAAAAGTATCTGATTCGATCGTATATCCTTCTCTATCAATTATAAAAAAACTTACCTCTTTTATAATTTTATCAAAATTTTTCCAACAGAAAATATCTTTAATTAAATCACTTCCTATTACGAAATCTAAGCTTTTAAATTTATAAATTTTTTTGCAATTTTTGATTGACTCCACAGCCCATTGACTACTTACTTTTTGATTAAATAAAATTTTCGGATTATCTAAATCATCAACTAAGGTTTTCAACAAATAGCTACGAATTGAGATATCTTCTTTATGATTTTTTTGCGGATTATTGCTTACATAACTAATTGTAAAAGGATAAATTTTGGATAATTCCTCTAGTATTTTTTTATGACCAATGGTAGGTGGATCTGCACTAGTACCAAACAAAGCAATACTCTTTTCCATTTTAAGTTTTAAGGAAGGAAACTCGCAAAATTGTTATTTAAATTTCTATTTGATAAATAAATATTGATGTGTCTAAAAATCTCTGGCTCTTTAAAAGTCATATTTTGGATCATAATTGAAGGCTCTATATAGGAAATTTTGCTTCTTATTAATATTTCTTTAGCTGCTAATTTCCCAAGGATTTTTGTTGATCGTACTGCAATAGCTGCTTGAATAATTGCTATGGGTCCATACGGTAATAATGATAGCCCGTTAGTTAAAGGTGCTGTGAATAAAAACACTTTCCTAATAAGGTTGAAAGATGTATTTATACCAACTTGTGTGGCCCCCAAAAATAAATTATTTACAGATATATTTTTAAATATCTTTCTTGTAGATTCACTCTTCAAATTGAAGCCATAAATTTTACTTAATTCGCTAATTAATGCAGTATCTATCGCAAAACTACCAGCAACATCAAATAAAATAAAAGGGTTAAGAGCTACTGTAGATGCCTTTATTGTTGAAAATTTACCAATAATAGATTGAGCTAATTTCTGCCTTTTTTTTAATCTTTGCTCTTTTATATTTAGAAATAATTTGTCAGCTAATTGAAGGGTATTTAGTATTAAGAAGATTTCCCCATATTGATTTATTGTTTTTTCTATGAAACTTCTTAGATTGTTTTCATAATTAAGAATTATGGGAATATTTAAATCTTTTTGCAGCTTAAACTTTATATTTTCTAATATTTCTTTTAATTCATTTTTTTCATAAAGATCAATTTTATTGAAAACTACAATAACTTTTTTCCCATCTTCTATAAATGAGTTTATTTTTCTTACTTCATTTCTGTTTATATCTCCCGCAATTACAAATAAAATGAGATCTGCATGATTTATTGGAAAGTAAATTTTATCAGGTAGTTTAATATTACAGAAATCAAAACCTGGGGAATCAAGTAATTCTATACTTTTTAGAGCTTGATCTTTAAGCTCCCACTCTTCGCTTTGAATATCTCGCGTAGTGCCATTAATGACATCTGTTTTAAAGATGTTTTTTTTTAATAAAGAATTTAAAATAGATGATTTACCTACTCCGGATTTGCCAAATATGCCAATTCTTATCTTTTTTTCTTTTAGCCGAAAAAGTTGCTGATTAAAAGAAATTATGTCTCTATTAAAAAAACTTTTTTCATAATTAGTAAGATTTATTGTTTCCCACCAATTTTTTAAAAGTAAATAATTTTTATTAATTTTAAAATTTTCCATAATTTATTTTTTCCACCAACCAGCTAATACAGATAACACAGCTTCTGCTCCAATAATTCCCACGAATCCACCAAATTCATCTACTACTACTTTCACTCCTTTATGATTCTTGTCAAATATTGTTAATAATTGATCTGCCTTAATCATTTCAGGAATGTATTCCACAGGATTGCAAATTTCTGATAATAATTTCTTATTTCCCCCCTTAATTAGCTCAGCTAAAATGTTTTCCCTTTTTACTAAGCCTTGTATTTTATCAACTTTATCTCCCAATATAACCCACCATGGTGAGTCATCTGACATAATGAGGTTTGAAATTTCATCAAGATTTGAAGACCCATTTAGACAAGGTGCTGATACCCTGGGAATCATTAAATCTTTAGCTTTCAAATCATTTAATTGAAAAACTTTGAATATCATCGCTGCTTCGTCAGCTTCAATAAAACCTTTCTGACTTCCAATTTTTGCCATTTGTCTAATTTCTTCTTCATCAGTTGAAATTTCATTTTCTGCAGTAATTACTGGAAAAATTTGCTCTATTAATTTTAAAAATGGCCTCAGTATAGTATTTAATATCCTTAAAATGGGAACGGATAATAATGCTATTTGTACTGAAAATCTAGTACCAAGAGCCTTAGGTAGTACTTCCCCAACTAACACAACTAATATATAGAAAGCAATTGAAAAAAGGGTTAAGCCATAACTATTATTAATTACCAATGCTCCGTATACTCCTAAAATAAGACTCCCAATAATGTTGAATCCATTATTTGTAATTGTAATTACAGTTAATGTTCTTCCTAGATGTTTTCTAAGTTTAAGGAGTTGATTCGCAGTACTTTTTGGCGTCTGTCTTGAAGCTATTTCTAAAATTCTAATTGAATTTACAGCTAAAAAAGCTGCTTCTACTCCCGAACAACATGCTGACCCAATTAGAATAAATAGGATGAGTAAAATTAAACCGTAAACACTTGGTTCCATTAAAATAAAATAGATACTAAACCTTTATTTCATTCATTCTTCCATTTTTTTTTTTAACACGCCAATCCACAATTTATGTTTAGACCTAATAATAAAGTTTTTGAAGAAAGAAGAGAAATTTTCTTAGACAAGTTAAATGGGAAAGCAGCTATTATCCCTGGAGCTAATCTTGTAAAACATCATGCGGACTGTGAATATCCTTTTAGGCAAGATAGTAATTTTTGGTATTTAACTGGTTTTGATGAACCGGATGCAATCGCTCTTTTCTTATCTCACAAGCCAAAGGGAGAAAGATTTATTTTGTTCGTTGCTCCTAAAGATGTTATTAGCGAGGTTTGGCATGGTTTTAGATGGGGTTTAGAAGGCGCTGAAGTTGAGTTTAAGGCTGATAAGGCTCACTCAATTAATGAACTAAGAGAGTTACTCCCAGTTTATTTAGATGGTTCTGATGAAATTGTTTTTTCAATTGGTAAGCACCCATCAATAGAGAAAATGGTTCTGGAGATATTTTCACAACAACTTCAAAATCGCTCAAGATTAGGAATTGGTGCAAATTCTTTAAAATCTCCAGAAATTTACTTAAATGAGATGAGATTAATTAAAAGTGAATTTGAAATTGAAAGAATGAGAGAGGCAATACAAATTTCAGCAGAGGCCCATGAACTTGTTAGACAATCTATCTCATCTAAGAATAATGAAAGACAAATTCAGGGTCTTCTGGAAGGATTCTTTTTGGAAAAAGGGGCACGAGGTCCTGCTTATAATTCTATTGTTGCCTCTGGAGATAATTCTTGTATTTTGCATTACACATCAAATAACTCACCCTTGAATAAAGGAGACTTATTATTGGTAGATGCAGGTTGCTCATTAAATGATTATTACAATGGAGACATTACACGAACTATTCCAATAAGCGGCAAATTTTCTAGCGAGCAAAAAGTTATCTATGAAATTGTATTGCGTGCTCAGAAAACTGCAATTGAAAGTGCCATAGTTGGTTCAAACTCTAGCAAAATTCATAATGTGGCTTTAATAACCCTTATAGAAGGATTAAAAGATATAGGTCTATTGTCGGGTAGTACTAAAGAGATAATTGAGAATCAATCATATAAACATCTATACATGCATAGAACAGGACATTGGCTTGGTTTAGATGTCCATGATGTTGGGGCATACAGAATGGGTGAATATGAAGTTCCATTAAGGGATGGAATGATTCTTACTGTAGAACCCGGCATCTATATAAGTGATAGGATCCCAGTCCCTGAGGGACAACCCAACATTGATGAAAAGTGGAAGGGCATTGGGATTAGAATTGAAGATGATATTCTAGTAAAAGATAAAAAACCAGAAATTTTAAGTATTTCTGCACTCAAAGAAATTTCAGATTTAGAATTTTAAATTTGACTTATTTAATTAATAGATTTATTTTTTATGAAGTTAAAAAAAAAATGAACAAATCAGATTCTTATAATTCGAAACTTTCTGAGGCAAGAGGTTTAGCTAGTCAGCTTGGTATGTTTGCAGAAGAAAACGATATTCCCAAAGATCTTTGGGATTCATTAGAAGCTACAATTTATGATTTTTATCAGGTTTCACATGATAGATAAAAATTTTTGAAAGTATCAATAACTAAAATCAAGAGATTTTGAATAAAGTAATCAAAATGTGACTATTAACTGATAAATTATTTATAAACCTAAATAAGTGAATGTCCTCAACAGATAAGTTAAATCAAAATTTAACGGAACAAAAAGAAAAAAACAGTGATTTCTCAAAATCTAAAAATTCTTCTCCTAATACAGGGATGATGGGTGCTTCAGCTGTATTAGCTTCTGCAACAATTGATGAAGATGGAGTACCTACTGGATATACCCCAAAACCTGACGAAGGAAGGTTTATTATTAAAGTATTGTGGTTGCCTGATAATGTTGCTTTAGCTGTTGATCAAATAGTAGGAGGAGGTCCAAGCCCCCTTACTGCTTATTATTTTTGGCCAAGAGATGATGCTTGGGAAAAATTAAAAAGCGAATTAGAGAATAAAGGGTGGATTACAGATAACGAGAGAGTTGAAATATTGAATAAAGCCACAGAAGTTATTAATTATTGGCAAGAAGAGGGTAAAACAAAAAAATTAGAAGAAGCCAAGCTTAAGTTCCCTGAAGTAGCTTTTTGTGGAACTGCTTAAGTAATTAACTAGTTTTTTGCGGCTTGAATCCTAGCCTCAGCCTTTGATATTTCTTTAAGGGCTTTAATTTTATCTGGATTTTTTTCATTTTCAGAGAATTTACTAATTGCTAATTTTGCTTCCTTAAGATCTTGTTCAGCATTTTGAACATTAATTTCTGATCCAATTTCTGCATTGTTTACCAAAACTATGACTTCGTCTGATTCGATCTCAGCAAAGCCCCCCATTAAAGCGATAGATTTCCACTGAGAATTCAGTCTTAGCCTTAAAACGCCAATATCTATCGCGGTAACTAAAGAAATATGACCTGGTAACACACCTAGTTGACCAGTTGTGCTCGGAAGGATTACTTCTTCAGCTTCGCCTTGATAAACATTTTTATTAGGAGCTAGAACTTTAAGAGAAATTGCCATTAATTTAACATTATTGAGGGATAAATATTAAGGAATATTGATATTTATTTTTCTGATTTTATTTTTTCAGCCTTTGCCTTAACTTCATCAATATTTCCAACTAAGTAAAATGCCTGTTCAGGTAAATCATCTAATTCACCTGACAAAATCATATTGAAACCAGCTATGGTATCTTCTAATTTTACGTATTTACCAGACATTCCTGTAAATATTTCTGCTACAAAGAAAGGCTGTGAAAGGAATTTTTCAATTTTTCTAGCTCTGTCAACTGTTAATCTATCTTCTTCAGAAAGTTCATCTAGACCAAGAATTGCAATAATATCTTGCAGTTCTTTATATCTTTGTAAAGTCGATTGAACAGCTCTCGCAGTTTTGTAGTGCTCATCTCCAACAACTGATGGTTGAAGCATTGTACTTGTTGAATCTAATGGATCAACCGCTGGATAAATTCCTTTAGCTGCGAGAGCTCTTGCAAGAACAGTAGTAGCATCTAAATGAGCAAAAGTTGTTGCTGGAGCAGGATCAGTCAGATCATCTGCAGGTACATAAACAGCCTGAATAGAGGTTATTGAACCTTCTAGTGTAGATGTAATTCTTTCTTGTAATTCGCCAACGTCAGTTCCCAAAGTAGGTTGGTATCCAACAGCTGAAGGCATTCTTCCAAGTAGAGCTGATACTTCAGAGCCAGCTTGAACAAATCTAAAAATGTTATCAACAAAAAGTAGAACGTCTTGTTTATTGACATCTCTAAAATGTTCGGCCATTGTCAGTGCAGATAAGCCAACTCTCATTCTCGCACCAGGTGGCTCATTCATCTGTCCAAAACACAAGGCAACTTTTGATTGAGTTAAATCATCTGCATTGATAACTCCCGATTCTTTAAATTCTTCATATAAATCGTTACCTTCTCTAGTTCTTTCTCCAACACCTCCAAAAACAGAAACTCCACCATGTTCTTTCGCTATGTTGTTAATTAATTCTTGAATAAGAACGGTCTTCCCAACACCAGCTCCTCCAAATAACCCGACTTTACCTCCTTGTCTATAAGGAGCTAAAAGGTCGATAACTTTTATTCCAGTTTCAAAAACTTTTGGCTTAGTTTCTAGGTCAGTTAATTTTGGAGCAGATCTATGAATTGGGGCAGTATCTTCAGTTTTTACTGGTCCTTGTTCGTCTACAGGTTCTCCTAAAACATTAAATATTCTTCCTAAAGTTGCTTCTCCTACAGGCACAGATATTGGCGCGCCCGTATCAATTGCTTCCATGCCTCTTACAAGGCCGTCTGTGCCACTCATTGCGACCGCTCTAACTCTATGGTCACCGAGGAGCTGTTGAACCTCTGCAGTAAGCGCTATTTCTTGTCCAGCAGGATTTTTAGCTTCAATTCTCAAAGCATTTAATATTTTAGGTAATTTTCCTGCTGGGAATTCTACATCTAGTACTGGACCAATTACCTGACGAACTACGCCTTTTGTTTGTGAAGAAGTTGATGGAGTTGCTACCATTTTTATTGTATTGGTGATAATTAGCTGGTTTCAGACAGCTCATAATCCGAAAATAATACCACCTCATGGGTAGTTTCGTTAAATGGGTTCGGCCACCCGCACAGTTGAACTATGGTTTAATTGCCTCTTCGCGGATTATGTTGATGAAGATAAGGATAGAGAATTTCTCTTTCCATTTTATGACGCAAAGCGTCTCAATTTATGATCCTCCATTAATCTATGGCAGCTGTTTCACTTACAGTCTCTACAGTAAAACCACTGGGAGATAGAATATTTATCAAGGTTTCCGCATCTGAGGAAAAAACTGCTGGGGGCATTCTTTTGCCTGATACAGCAAAAGAAAAACCACAGGTAGGAGAGGTTGCTCAGGTTGGTCCTGGGAAACTTAATGAAGATGGTTCTCGACAAACTCCAGAGGTGAGTATTGGCGACAAAGTCTTGTACAGCAAGTATGCTGGAACCGACATAAAATTGGGAGGAGATGAATATGTCTTACTCTCAGAAAAGGATATTTTAGCTGTAGTTGGCTAAATTATTTGTTTCAAAAATTATTAAAACTTATTACTAAAATTGCTGCCTAAACATGGCTAAAAGAATTATTTACAATGAGCAAGCTCGTAGAGCGCTCGAGAGGGGAATTGATATCCTCGCTGAGTCTGTTGCTGTTACGCTTGGACCAAAAGGAAGGAATGTTGTCTTAGAGAAAAAATTTGGTGCTCCACAAATTATCAATGATGGTGTAACAATCGCAAAGGAGATTGAATTAGAAGACCACATTGAAAATACAGGAGTTGCATTGATCAGACAAGCAGCGTCAAAAACAAATGATGCGGCTGGAGATGGTACTACAACAGCAACTGTCTTAGCTCATGCAATGGTAAAAGCAGGGTTGAGAAACGTTGCTGCAGGAGCAAATGCTATTACCTTGAAAAAAGGAATTGATAAAGCTACTGAATTCTTAGTTGGGAAAATTCAGGAGAATTCTAAACCTATTAGCGATAGTAATGCTATTGCTCAATGTGGAACTATTGCTGCTGGTAATGACGAAGAGGTAGGTCAGATGATTGCTAATGCAATGGACAAAGTTGGCAAAGAAGGTGTCATTTCCTTAGAAGAAGGAAAATCAATGACTACTGAATTAGAAGTTACTGAAGGAATGCGTTTTGATAAAGGCTACATTTCTCCATACTTTGCTACTGATACTGAGAGAATGGAAGCAGTTTTAGATGAACCATATATTCTCTTGACTGATAAAAAAATTGCCTTAGTACAGGATTTAGTTCCCGTTTTGGAACAAATAGCTAAAACTGGAAAACCATTGGTAATTATTGCAGAAGACATAGAAAAAGAGGCTTTAGCTACTCTCGTTGTTAATAGACTAAGAGGCGTTTTAAATGTTGCTGCTGTCAAAGCGCCTGGATTTGGTGATAGAAGAAAATCCATGCTTGAAGATATGGCTGTTCTTACTAATGGTCAACTTATTACTGAGGATGCAGGCTTGAAATTAGAGAATGCGACTTTAGATATGCTTGGAACTGGTAGAAGAATTACTATCAACAAAGAGACTACTACTATTGTAGCTGAGGGTAATGAGCAAGCAGTTAAAGCTAGATGTGATCAAATTAAGAAGCAAATGGATGAAACAGATTCCTCTTATGATAAAGAAAAGCTTCAAGAACGTCTAGCAAAATTAGCTGGAGGAGTTGCAGTAATTAAGGTTGGAGCTGCAACTGAAACTGAAATGAAGGATAAAAAACTTCGTCTTGAGGATGCTATCAACGCTACAAAAGCTGCAGTTGAAGAAGGAATTGTACCCGGAGGGGGCACCACTCTGGCTCATTTATCTCCAATTTTAAAAGATTGGGCTGATAACAATTTAGAAGGAGAGGAATTAATTGGAGCTAACATTGTTGAAGCCGCATTAACTGCTCCTTTAATGAGAATTGCTGAAAATGCAGGCTCTAATGGTGCAGTGATTGCTGAAAATGTAAAATCTAAGCCATTTAATGATGGATTTAACGCTGCTTCTGGAGAATATGTGGATATGTCCTCCGCTGGCATTGTTGATCCTGCAAAAGTTACTCGTTCAGGATTACAAAATGCAGCTTCAATAGCAGGAATGGTTCTTACTACTGAATGTATAGTTGCAGATTTACCTGAAAAGAAAGATGCATCTGCACCAGCAGGAGCTCCTGGTATGGGAGGCGACTTTGATTATTAATTAAAATTTTTCTTTTTTAATTAACTTTTTTAGTCAAGGGATTATTACAATCCCTTTTTTAATGCAAAATTCATGAAATCCATCCAGCGCTTAGAATAATTGCTAGAGACAAAAATATAATTAAAAAAGTCCAAGTTATTTTGTTTAAGGATGCTTCTGCACTACTTGCACTATTGAACATCGAGCTGCCACTTGCCGCAATTCCCCCCATTCCATCACCTTTAGGACTATGAAGTAAAACTAAAAGTATCAGAACAACTCCAGAAAATACCCAAATCCAACTAAAAATTTGAATCATTGCTTAAATAGTGCTTTTATTAACTTTAAACGTGTTGTACCACCTTATTATACCCCTTAAGTTCGATTTCTTTAATAAGAGATTTTCCTGTCATTTCTTTTGGTATTGGGAGATTTAGTAATTGCAATAGAGTCGGAGCAATATCTGCTAAACCAGCATTATCCCTTAGATAGATTTCATTACCCATATTCGGAATTTTTCTTTTTTCACCTTCAATAAAAATTAAGGGCACTTTGTTTGTAGTATGAGCCGTCCATGGTTCTCCTGCAGGACCTTTCATTACTTCAGCGTTACCATGATCGGCGGTTATTAGAATGCTGCCACCCATTTCTCCAGTAGCATTAACTATTTGACCTATACATTTATCCACTGTTTGTATTGCTTTTATTGTTGCATTCATATTGCCCGTATGACCTACCATATCTGGATTGGCAAAATTTATTACAACGAAAGAATAATTTCCACTTTTGATTGCTTTAGAGCAACTAGCGGTTAATTCTTCGGCAGACATTTCGGGTTTCATATCATAAGTTGCTACTCTTGGAGATGGAACTAAATGTCTATCTTCTCCTGGTAAAGGTATTTCTACTCCTCCATTAAAAAAATATGTCACATGAGGATATTTTTCTGTTTCTGCTGTTCTGTACTGCTTGAGTCCGTTTTCTGAAACTATTTGGCCTATAAAATTATTGAGAGATTCAGGAGGAAATGCAACTTTCACAGGGAAATTTATGTCATATTGAGTAAAAGTAACCAAATCTAGATTTGGAAAAGTTCTTCTTTCAAAGTCAGAGAATTCTTTTTCTGAAAGAGATTTGATTATTTGTCTTGCTCTGTCAGGACGGAAGTTAAAGCAAATCAAACCATCACCATCTTTAAGATAGTTTTCAGAAATTCTTATAGGTTCTATAAATTCATCGGTAATATTTTGGTCATAACTTTTATTTAAGTAATCCTGAGGAGAAATATTTGTTATTTTAGTTCCTGGATCTGTCAAATTAGCGTATGCTTTTTCTGTTCTTTCCCATAAAAGGTTTCTATCCATCATCCAATATCTTCCGCATATAGAAGCAATCTCACCTACATTGTATTTCTTTATGCACGACTCTATTTGATGTAAATATTTAGATGCACTTTTTGCCGGAGTATCTCTTCCATCGGTAATAACATGTATTGCTACTTTTTTTATGCCATTATCAGATGCCCATTTTATTAAACCTAATAAATGGTTAATATGACCATGTACCCCTCCATCAGAACATAATCCTGTGATATGCAAAGTAGAATTTTTTTTCTTTAATGTATTAGCCATCTCCTTTAACTCATTAACCAACCCTAACTGATTATTTTTTACAACATTTGAAATTCTTACAAGTTCTTGTTGGATTATTCTTCCAGAGCCAATGGTAAGGTGACCAACCTCTGAATTACCCATTTGACCATCGGGGAGACCTACATCAAATCCACTTGCACTTATTAATGTGTGAGGATATGCATGCCATAATGAATCAATGATTGGGGTACTGGCACTTTTTATGGCATTATCTGTTATTTCTTCTCGATGGCCCCAACCATCTAGTATTGCAAGAACTACAGGGCTCTGGGGAGGGCTTAATCTATTAATATTTTTGTTGCTAATCTTTGACATATTTGGATTCTATTCACTATTTAAGTGTCTTAATCTTAAATTTAGCTTCAAACGCTACTCTTTAACAATTTATATTTAACATAGTTAGCTTTTGCTAATTTATAGAAATATTGAACAAATTTCATTTTATTGATAAATAATGTCTACTAAAACAAAAAGGATCGTAATACTTTCTGAAGTTGAACTAAGAAAAACACTGTCACGTTTAACTTCCGAAATTATTGAAAAAGTAAAAAATCTGGATAACCTCCTTTTGGTAGGTATTCCAACAAGAGGAATTGATCTGGCGGAAGTTTTAGAGAAAGAATTATCCTGTAAAACAGGTGTAAAAATAAGAAAAGGAGTAATTGATCCAACTTTTTATAGAGATGATCAAAATAGAGTTGGAACGCGTCTAATAAAAGCAACTGATATTCCAACTCCTATTGAGAAGAAAGAAATCCTCTTGATAGATGATGTGATTTTTACAGGAAGAACAATTAGAGCCGCAATAGATGCTCTATATTCATGGGGCAGACCTCAAAGAGTTATGTTACTAGTAATGGTTGATAGAGGTCATAGAGAATTACCTATTCAACCTGATTTTTGTGGTAAAAAAGTTCCAACTAGTAAAAATGAAAGTATTAATTTACGTCTTAATAAGATTGATAATGAAGAAGGAGTTTTTCTTGAATAACTTATGTTCAGAATATATTTCCTAAATTATATTCTCCTAAGGATTCACTATCATTATCAAAACATTTAACTAATAAATCAGCTTTTCTAGTGATTTCGAAGAAAAGTGTTAAGCAGTCTTCTCCAAGATTAGTATTATTTTTTAGAGTAATTTTTATTGGTTTTTGGTCCCATTTGATTATCTCTTCTTCACTTTGAACCTCAGCTAACTTTGGCAATCCATTTTCAAATATCACATCATATTCTCTTTCCTTGTTTGTTTCTCCAATAATTATTTCAAATGTTTTCTGATTATTTTTACTAGCTTGAAGGATAAGTTTTAATGGGTTTTCAGTTGGCCATGTTTGCCCTTTGAAAAATATAGGATGCCAGAAGTGTTTTTTTTCTCTCTTATTAAATAATCTTATAGATAACCCTTTTTTTAATATATCTTTAATTTTTACCCCTGGGGTCATCGCTAAAGCTCCTAAAGCTATTGATTCAATAGGAGGTGGCGACTTAATTTGTATCGTTGAAATCTTTTTTGTTAGCCACTCTTTAATTAACGGTATTTGAGTCCCCCCTCCAACCAAAATAATTGCACTTAAGTCATCTACTGTGCAAAATTTGCCTCGTGCTTCATTAAATAATTCTTTAAGTAGGGAGTCAAGGTGATTAAGAAGATTATTCTCAACTATAATTTTCTCAAATATTTCTTTGCTAAGGTAAAATTCTTCTTCTTGATATCCTTCAATTAATAATTTTGTTGGATATTTATTTTCATATTTGATTCCAGGAGAGCTGAGTTTGCATTTTATTTCTTCTGCCTTTAAAACATTCATTGCATATTTATTATCTGGAATAAAATAATCAACGATCCATTGATCAATATCCTTTCCACCAATTTTTGAGCCTGTTTTACTGATTATTTCAGCGCACCTTATTTTTTGTTTTGAAATTTTGCTAACGTCCTCTCCTTTAAATTTTAATAGTTCAGCTATTGGACCAGATTTCCCTTCCCCTCCCTCTATTTTGACTATATTCATATCGATTGTGCTTCCTCCAATATCCAGTGTCATGATTTTCGAGCCAAATGGTACATTAATCCCTAAACTGGCCGCAGTAGGTTCATCAACTAGCGCTATTTCGTCTACAGATAATTCCGTGCAAAGTTCTACTAACCATTCTCTGTAACCTTTATATGTATCAATAGGGGCAGTTATAACAAGTCTTTTGATTTCATATTTTTGAGGAATGCTTGCCCACAAAAATTTAAAAAATAATTCGCCACATTCATTAGGTTTTAAAATATTTTTTTGGTTAATTTTTTCAATGGGATTTCCAATTAATCTTTTAAAATTTGAATGAAAAAATAAATCAGAATTAGAGTTCCCTCTCATTTTTAACGCACTAATGCCAATTTTTAGAATATTTGTAGGTCCTTCGAACCATATTGCTGTAGGGACAACTCCGGGAGATGATGTAATATTTGGAATTTCAATTAAAATAGGATTATTATCTTTTTGATCTTGAAAAGCGAGTACGGTATTTGTATTCCCTAAATCAATAGCAAGGGTTCCAGATAAATTTTTTTCCATATAAATTTTTTTAACTTAATTAAGTTGTTTTTGTGATTTATGTTTTTAAACGGTCTAATAAATTGTAAAATATATTTTATAGTAAAAAATTTTTAATGAACATATCAAATAATGCCGGAATCGACTCAAATGATCTTGCAAAAAGAGGGGAGAGTTTAATTAGAAAATCTACTAATAGATACTTAACCACTGTAAAAATTGCTTTCAGAGCAAAACAAAGGCGTTTTGATGATTTTGATGGTCTATTAGAAGAGTCAACTATTAAACCTGTTCAAAGGTCTATTATTGAATTAAGTGATGAACAAGATCAACCAGATTTACTTCCTGGTTAATTTTGTTAAAAGAGGAAAAAAGATGGAGATTACTAAAAGATATAAAAAGAGGCAGATTTTGCTTTTTAATCAGTGTTGATAATTGGTCAATTGAGTTACAAAAAAGTGAATTTGATTCACTTTATGTCTTACTCATAAGAATAAATGATCAACTTTTAGATATTAAAAATGAATTAATGGATGAAGAGTTTATTACTCTAGAATTAGAACAACTACCATGGTTTATTAAGTTAGAAGGCAGAAAGAATGATTGGAGTTTAAGGTTCGTTTTTGAAAGTCAAGACCAAACAAGATCTTTCGAAATGTATTGGCCGATACCGATAGCACAAAATTTATTTTATGAAATAAAAAACGTGTGGGAATCAATGGATTAAAAGATAAATAAAATTGGAAATTTTTGAAAATATTTCCCCGTGTAAAAGAAATTTTTTCACAACTTTTCCACAACATTTTTTTTAGAATTATCTTCTGATCTAAAGCATGTGGAAAACTTCTAATTTTATATAAATCTTTATATTTAAATAAGATTAAAATTTCAAAAATTAGTTTTCATGACTCTGCTATTTATGACTGGATTCTTATTATTCTAAAACTTGAGACTGTTTCTTAATAACACTTGTTGACGATTTAGTAACTTTGAAGAAAACTATTTCTTGTAGGTATAAATTTTATCAAATTTTTTAAGATGCAGGAGTTAAATTACGACGAAAATCCCATAGTTTTAAATCAGAAAGATGAAGTAATTAGTTTCAGATGTGAACTTCAGGCAAACCTTCAAAATGCAATGAAAGAATTTGTTGAGAAACATCCCAACTGGGATCAATACAGGATACTACAAGCTGCTATTGCGGGATTTTTGATGCAAAAGGGATTTCAAAATAGGGATTTAACAAGACTCTACGTTGGAAATATGTTATCAATGAATTTTAAGGAATAAAAAATTATTTATATTTTTTCTAGTAGTTCTTTTGCAATATCATTTCGGACAGGTATTATAGATAACCTATTTCCTTTTTTTACAACTAATAACTCATTTTCACTAAATAATTTTTTTAATTCAGGTAGACTTATGATTCTATTTGATTTGGATATATATTTTACCTTCACACAATCCCATCTTGGATTTTCAGGGTTCGATTTTGGATCAAAATACTTTGAATCTTCATCAAATTGCGTTGGATCAATTATATTTAGACCTATTACCTCCATAAGTCCAACAATTCCTGGAGGTTTGCAGTTTGAATGATAGAAAAAAACCTTATCTCCTTTTTCCATCTTTCTCATGAAATTTCGAGCTTGATAATTTCTTATCCCATCCCATAAAGTTACCCCATCATTTTTTAAATTATCTATGCTGTAAGCATCTGGCTCGCTTTTCATTAGCCAGTAGCTAGGTTCCTGTTGTGGCATGGGATCTCGAGGAATATATAGGGTTTGAATAAAGTGTGAATAACTTTGTAATTTAGATTTATTATCCATCAAAGTTCCTATTTAGGAAAGTGATGGGTGGTATGGGGTAATTAATTCTCTAAAAAATATTGTTTTTATCACTTAAGTCATAAATAAATATTTAAAAACAAAAACAGAAATGATTTTCATTTTCATATTGGTGTAAATTTTATACATCAGGTTGTATTTTTTTATGAGTCAAGTTTGTTTGATATCAGGTTCGCCTGGATGCGGCAAGACAAATTGGATACTGGATACTTTTAAGAATTATTCTGGTAATTGTGGTTACTTACGTCTTGGAGGATATTCAGAAATTAATTTAGAGCAAGCTATAAATTCAAAAATTGATTTTGCTTTTTTGAAAGATCAAATTCCTAACTTATTAGACTTATCTATTTCAAACTCAATATCAGAGAAAGATAAAGAAAATATTTTAATTATTATTGAATTTCCACAATTTTTTATACCTAAATCTCAAGGTATTAATGGGGTTGATCTAAGAATTATCAATGAACTTGAAAAATATAATCTCCAGCCAAATAGATATCTCCATTTTGGTAGAGATCCAGAATTATCAATTAAAGATACTTTAGATTTTAGAGCAATTGAATCAATAAGCCTTGATCTTAAAAAGCATATTTGGGATCCTGCAAGCTTGAATACTTTTTGGTTTGAATTAGTTAATGGTGCTTATGGGGATGTATATAGAGCAAAAGCATTAATGAACTTGCCGGATGGGCGTTACATCTTGTTTAACTGGATATTCAGTCAGCAAGGCTCTCAATACCAAACATTAAACCAAGTTGCCCCTCTTAATGGAAGACCAGAAAGATGTTCTGAAATTGTTATACAAGGGAAAAATTTAAACTTCGAGTCAATAAAATCAACGATTTATAATTGTCTTCTTAATGATGCTGTACTAGATCATCATCAAACTTCACTTAGAAATTCACAACTACAAACTGCTCGCCGTTAACTTAAAAATGAATCAAGCTGTCATCTCATGTTTACATGCAAATCTACCTGCAGTGGAGGCTGTCTTAAAAGATATTGAACTCCAAGGAATTACAAATATTACCTGTCTTGGAGATCTAGTGGGTTATGGTCCTCAACCTAATGAGGTTATTGAGTTAATAAGAGATAAAAAAATTCCTACTTGTCAGGGATGTTGGGACGAAGACGTTGTTGATGGATTAGATGCTTGCGATTGTAGTTATCCTTCTCAGCTTGCTGAAAAGAGAGGTCATTTTGCTCATCAATGGACTACGGATAAATTAACTAAAGAAAATAAGGATTATCTAGCTAATCTACCCTACTCAATACGTAAAGATAAATGTCTTTTTGTTCATGGTAGTCCTAATAGTCAACATGAATATCTTCTACCCGATATGGATGCATTTGCAGCTCTTGAGAGAGTTGAAAATGCCAGAGCAGAGATTCTATTTTGTGGTCATACTCATCAACCTTATATTCGCGAATTAGCAGATGGTTCAATTGCTGTAAAGATCAAAAACGCTGCTTCCAAAGATATTCAAGAAAAAGAAATTCAATTGCCGATGCGAAGAATAGTAAATGCAGGTTCAGTAGGAGAGCCAAGGCATGGAGGAACTAAAGCTACTTATGTTGTTCATAACGAAGTCACAAATGAAGTAAAAATTAGAGAAGTGGAATATGATCTTGAACTTACGTGTAAAGCAATAATAGATGCCGGTCTTCCTCCGATTTTTGCATGGCGTTTAAAAAATGGGTTCGAATTTGCAGAACAAGCTGAAGATGCATCTCATGTTTGTGAAAGATGATAGAACGCTGGGCACTCGTAAGTGGTCTTAAAGGGGATCTAGATACTTATGAACTTATTCAAAAAGACTTAAAAAAAACTCCAGGTAATATAACTCTTTTTGTTTTGGGGGATATGATAGGTCCTGAAAAAAACTGTAATAGGCTTCTCCATAGGTTAATTAATCCAAAAAGTAATGATTTACAACCATGGTGTATATATGGTTGGTGGGAAGAACAAATCCTCTTGGAAAGTGGTTACCGTGGGGATCAAAGAGCTGAAGCTTTGAGAATAAATAAGGGTGAAGAAGTAGTTAAGTCTCTTACGAATGCTGTAGACAAATCATTTCTTGATTGGATAGCAGCACTTCAATTTGGATTTGTTGAACTTGATTGTGGTTTGATTCACGGAAGTTCAAAAGATGTTGGCGAAAATTTAACATTAGATACGCCGCCACTGACACTCCTTGATAGACTTACACGTCTTCAGGTAAACAGATTATTTACTGCAAGAAGCAAACAACAGTTTCATTTGGAATTGACAGAGGGAATTGTTAATTCTGAAGTAGAAGATTTAAATGGAAATCGTAAGAAAGAGCAGAAAGTTCCGCAAAAAGCTGTTATTGGTATTGGGTCAGGAAAAAATTATACTCTTTATGATGTAGGGACAGATAATACTCAATTCCTACAAGCAGGATATAAATCAGAAAAAAGAATTATGGGATTTGGAGGGCTTTAGTTTTTAGCTAGTGAATCAAGTTCCCTTAACTTGTTATGAATATATTTTATCGGTATAAGTGGTCTAAGGACTTGTCCTTTTTGTAAGGACTTGAGCCTAGCGGTTTCAAGGTTAACCCCGCACTCCTGCACACGAGTACAAAAACCTTTTTAATTAATGAAGATTACTTCCAAGACACTTAGCTTGCTACTTAATGTAGTTTTTGTGCTTTGTGTCTTTGTTATTTAAAAGCTATTCATCAAAAGAGATTAATAGTTTCAGGGTTTTCTTACTTCGAACCGAACGTAATATCATACTATTCACTTTTATATATTTATTATCCTGCAAAATTTCAATTTAGGAAAGTAATGGGTGGCATTGGGGTGTAAATAGGCCCGTGTTGCATCGTATATATGATCTGATACATTTCTGTTAAGAGTTTACGGGTACAACCTTTCAATAGCTTCTTTCTGTTCTTGCTTTTTTATGTCTTCAACATCTAAAACAGGGCACGAGTTTTGATTTAGTGATAAGAGGAAAGTGCTTTTTTTGAATAGTTTGAAAAGTGGTGTAAGTAATAAGTTTTTCATTTATTCCAAAGTTTTCATATCAGAGAAGTCGCTTGCTATTGCATGAAGCATCCCTCCTACAAATGATCTAGGGCAACCAAGTTTGTTAACTAAAACTTCTGATTGTTTTTTGATATCTTCCCATGTAGGTCTGATATCCTCATGGATTTGTTTAAGGCTAGGTTTAAATTCTTCCGAATCATTCATATTAAAAGGTATTAACTTATTAAAATTCAAATGGTAGTAAAGAAAATCTCATTTATTTAAATAAATATTCAATAAAAATTACAAAATAAATTCTTTAGAAATTATCCTAAGCTGATTTAAATTCAGATTATTTAAATAATTATTTGCAATCAATTTTTCCTCATTAATTTCGAGATTTTTAATCTCAGAAATAATGCTATTAGATATTAAATCAATTAAATGCTCTTTATCCATTACTTATATATATACCCAAAACAAACATTAATTATTTAAAGTCTTCAACTCAACATATAAGTAAAAATACTCAGATAAATATAAAACTCATAAATTTGCTAAATCACTTTAGATGATTGGTATAGGGTGCGCGCGAATTATCAGCTACTCACACTTGAGCTTTTTATGTAACATAATAAGTTTACATAAAGTAACAATTAAATGAAAAGACTTTTTCCTTATATAGCATTTGCATGTTTAACTGGTTTTACGGCTACGACTGGTTTGCCAGTTATAGCAGGCGGTTGTAGTAGCCACATGAACAAAAAAGCTGAAATCAAATGTTCTGAAGATGATACTGAGTGTCAAACTGAAAAAGCTGAAAAGTTTGATTTAAGAGATTCTCTCAAGTCATAAAATTATGACTCAAATCAGTTTTTTTATGAACTCTGCCCCAAAAGATTTAATCGAGTTCGTATTCTTTGCTGCTGTTGGTTTTACTGCAGGATTATTTGGATTAATTTAGTTATAGAAAATTGACCCATTCTTTTTTTCTCTTAACCTTTTCAAGTCTTTCTTTCTTTTATGTGATGGCTTGCTTATGGAGAGATTTAATTAATCAAAAGTAAAAAATATTTTTAATTACCTTTTATAAATAAATTTTTGTATGTCTTCGAATAGATTAGATTTTGATTTAAAAAATCCATTACTTTTTAAATAAGATTTTCCTTTTTCTATATTTTCAATTCTTTTTTCATAAGAATTTTCATCTAAATTTTTTTTCATAAAAAAATAGTCGGACTCTTATTCTGAATAATGCTCACAAAAAAGCGGTTACCTTAAATACAAAATTTAAATTCTTTTTTGAATTGCTTCTCATTCAAACTAAAGATCAAATAAAAAGGTTTCTTACTCAAATTTCTAAGAATCTTTTGATATCTTGTTCTTCAAGTCCTCAATATTATTAATTAATTTGTCTAACCATTCTGTATTGTCTTCTGGTTTTAAATATTTAATTTTTGGTTGATTAATTTCAAGAGTCTCAAAATCTCCACTCATAAATTCTCCTTTGAATATTTGTTTAACTACCTCTTTGTTCTAATTGATTTGATTAAAAAACTGCGTATCTAATGTGTGCGGTTTGAGGAACATTTAGGTACGGAAAGAGGTATGTTTTTTTAGACATTTAAATCTATGGCTGACCTAAATTAGAAATATGGTTGTCATGAGTCGGTTGCGTTGCTACAACTGAAATCAACCATAAACTTTAAATTGCATTTAATAAAATGACTTACTACAGTTGCTTTGATCAAAAAGGAAACATAATTGCTCGCTGTCAGACTAAAGAAGATATAGATGTTCTTAAGAAAATGGGCAGACCAATTATGGAAATAAAAAAAATGAAAAAAGAGGAATCAGTTGTTTGTTCTTTAACTGGTAGTCCATCAGATTACAACGACGATTATTAAGAGTATGACTCAAAGATCACTTCAATTAAATCAACATGGAAGATCAGTTTTTTTTTGTTGATTGCATTAAATAGCATTTTTACTTTATTTTCTACTTTTGAAAAAGCATTAACTGATCGCGAAAGAGCGAGATAAATTATTTAGTTATTTTTGGATTAACAGTCAATCAATAAAATTTAAGACATAAAAAAAGACCCTTTTACAGGTCTTTTTTTAATAGTGACGACAGAAAGGAAATCTATTTAATAATCAGATTAAGAATTTTCTTAGAAATTAGTTTTGAAAGTAAAAGTGATTACTCACTTCTTCATGCTTTACAAACGACTTTATTTTTAAGATAGTTCAGAATTAATCCCGAAAGTTTAATTTCTGATCACTTAACTTTCTTTCCGAAAAGGTTAGATAAGTTAATTTACCTTGGTATTGCAGACCATGGATTAGTGAAGATCTAGTTGGTCAACCTTGGTCGAGTCGATCACCAAAACTGTCGTATAAATAAATTAATCGGTCACAGATATTTTGCATGAATCCTTAAGATTGATTTAATCATGATTACATAAATCTTTAATCCTGGGACCACATCATCTCTTATCAAGCATTTTATTTAGCCAGAACAAGAAAAAGCACCTGCAAGAATATTTTTAAAAATTGGTGCTTGACCTAATGCGTATAAGAAGAAAGTGGATGATGCGAGAGTAATAGCTATTTTAGAAGCCCTGTTAACTTTCAAATTTGAGACTTTTGTAAATGCGGAATTCATTTTTCATTAATGTATTGAAATTATATTAGCTGTACAAATAAAATATTCAGCATCAAAAATTACCAAAGAATAATTTTATTGCTGCTGTTGCTGCTCTTGCATTTTTATATGTTCGAATTCTTTTTTAGAAACTATTTTTAGGTTCTAATTAGTTGGTTTATTTGAAAATAAAAAAACACCTCTAAAGCTGATTTTTTAAAGCTTTTTGAATACTAATAATCGTTTTATTCTCTTCATTCACTTTCCATTATTTCAGCAGAATCAGAACAGACATTAACGCTAAACCACTCCATTGAAGACCAATTATTATCTTGGTAAGTACCTGCAGCAACACTTACAAAACAATCATTCTCATACCAACTTCTATAATTGGGATCTAATTCAGTTCCTTTTAATCTATTTTCTAAGCCTTTTCCATATTTTTTAATAACAAGATTTATAGCTTTGTACTCAATTTGTCTTTGCCTTTCATTTGCAAAAGCTCCTAAAGGTATAAAAAAAAGGATTGATGCAATAAGTAAATGTTTCATCGATGCTTGTGTTTTTTATATTAAGTTAATTTCATATTGTTGGATTAATTTTTTAAAGTTATCAACTCTTTTTTTCCCATTCTTTAAAGGTCTTGAGGAGTCAAGTACAGCTGCACAACATAATTGCCAACAAGATTTTTCATCTAGGTCTAATTTCTCGCATATTTTTTTTGGGGCTTTAAAAACTGTATTTATTTCAGCAATATGTTGAGTAGTTTCCCATAATTCTCCTTCAAGAAAGTCAAGTTCAGTACCTGACAATAATTCTGTAGCTATATAATCCTTTACAAGCTCAGTTAATTCCACAATATTTTTTCAAGGCAGAAAAGTTAAATCATCTCTCAGTATTTATATAGCAAGATAAGGAAAAAGGAGCTATTTGCTCATTGTCTTAAATCGACTGTTAATAAAAAAATTGATTTAAAGTTAGAAATTATCCTTCTGCGGGAATTAAAATTGGAACGTCTTTTGCCCCAATTGCTGCGAACCAAACTATTGCATTATCTGTTTTTGCATTACCCATTGTATGTTTTGGTGTCTTTGGACCAACTATAAAAGTATCTCCTGCTTTATAAGTAAGATCTTCCATTCCTTCTCTTTTGACAACAATCGTACCTTGCTCAACATTGCCTAATAGAGGGATTGGATGAGAGTGGAGTGGGACTATCCCTCCCTCAGTTAACTCGACTCTTTGTAATCTTATTTCGGCTTTTCCTTTTGGATATGTAAGAGCATCACCATCCATAGTTTCAGAACCTACAAAGACTTCTTGTACATCTACAGGGGATTCTGCAGCTATAGAAATACTTGGGTTGATTAGCATCAAAGCAAAGGCTATTGCTATGAATAAATTCTTAATCATGAATTTGAATTCCTAGAAAATTATTTAGTTTTATAGTATTTATTTTTAAAATATTTGTCAGTACTAAATTTAACTTTTTGAATTTTATGTTTTAGAGGATTCCTGCAAGTCATAATTAAATAGTAGGTTTGCTCTTGTTGCTCTAATCGCTTTAGTTGGAGCATATATAGCAACAGGACAAATTGTGCCCTGAATTATTTAATTCTTTTAAATACGTCTGTAATTGAGTCAGCTTGTAGTTTTATAAGCGGGCTTTTTAAATGGAGTTATTTTTTGATCTTTGCGAAAAGTTGTTTAAGAATGTTCCAATGATGTTCTTTTTAAGTAAGTTTATGGTTCATTTTTATTTTTATTGACAATATTGAAATAAGTGAAAAAAAAAAGAATTTTAAATTTGTGACTACTGAATCATCTCAAAATCAAGACTTTATAAGGAAGCATCCCAGCGAAGGAATGGATGCTTTAGAAAAAGAGTCAAAATTACCTCTGAAAGGATGGGAAAACGAGGTTGCCCGAGCAAAGGAATATGGGCTAGAAGCAGCTAAAAGCATTGTTGATAGAAAAATATCTACATTTTCAAGAGGAGAATTACCCCATTTTGCAGGTATCAATACCTTCATGAAAGCTCCATATCTTGAGAATGTAAATGAAGTGGGAAATTATGATGTTGCGATCGTTGGTGTTCCTCATGATTCTGGAACTACTTATAGACCAGGGACAAGATTCGGACCTCAAGGAATAAGAAAAATTTCTGCTCTTTATACTCCTTACAATTACGAAATGGGAGTGGATCTGAGAGAGCAGATATCTATTTGTGATGTAGGAGATATTTTTACAATTCCAGCTAATAATGAAAAAAGTTTTGATCAAATTTCAAAGGGGGTTGCTCATATTTTTGCTAGCGGTGCATTTCCAATTATTTTAGGTGGAGATCATTCAATAGGTTTTCCTACAGTTAGAGGAGTTTGTCGCCACTTAGGAGATAAAAAAGTAGGGATCATTCATTTTGATAGACATGTAGATACTCAAGAAACAGATTTAGATGAAAGAATGCATACCTGTCCATGGTTTCATGCAACTAATATGAAAAATGCACCTGCAAAAAATCTTGTTCAATTAGGAATTGGAGGTTGGCAAGTACCAAGAGAAGGAGTGAAAATTTGCAGGGAAAGAAGTACAAATGTTTTAACAGTTACTGATATTTGTGAAATGGGATTAAAAGAGGCCGCTGATTTTGCGATTGAAAAAGCTACGGATGGAACTGACTGTGTATATATTTCTTTTGATATTGATTGTATTGATGCTGGATTTGTCCCTGGAACTGGTTGGCCTGAACCTGGGGGTTTATTACCTCGAGAGGCATTAAAACTTTTGGAGTACATTATCAGAAAAGTTAATGTATGTGGAATTGAGCTTGTTGAGGTTTCGCCTCCATATGATGTAAGCGATATGACAGCTTTATTAGCTACTAGAGTTATTTGTGATTCAATTGCACATCTCGTAGTAAGTGGTCAGCTTCCAAGAAAATCTAAACCAGAATGGATTTCAGATAAATGCAATATGTCAGTTGATCAAAAATGGAGATAGATTTTCGTGCATGAAGTAGATATGACAAAATGCCTTATTCTGTCCATGGAAGAGTGGGCAGAGAAAAAAAATAAAAAAAAAATAGTTGTTGAAAAGATTAATCTTAAGATTGGGGAATTTACTTGCGTAGAACCAATATCATTAATTAATACTTTTAATGCTGCAGTATTGGGTTCTTGGTTAGATTCCTCTGAGATTACAATTGAGACGATACCTTTTGAAGGGAAATGCTCTAAATGCAATAGATTATATTTTCCAAAGAAAGAGAATGGATATAAATCTCCATGTTGCAATTTTAATTTAGAGGAAATTATTAGTGGGAGGGAATTAAAAATCGCATCTATTGATTTTAAAGAAAAGTAGAAATTTAGTATCTAGAATAAAGACGTATTTTCAAATATAAATGCATTTACCAATTTCAGACAAAATTGAATTAAATATTCTTCATAAAAATAGTCATCAAGCTGAGAAAAATAAAATCAAGTTTAATAATTATAATTTGCTTTGCTTGAACATCATGAGTAGTCCTGGTGCAGGAAAAACGAGATTACTTGAAATAACTTTAGAAGATCTTTCAAAAAAATTTCACAGTGCTGTTTTAGAGGGTGATATGACCACTAATCTTGATGCGGCAAGATTAGAAAAATTAAATATTCCAGTAGTACCAATTACAACTGGAAGAGCATGTCATCTCGATGCAAATATGGTTAGTGGAGGTTTGAAATTATTAGAAAAAAAAATAAATCCTGATTTACTAGATATTTTGTTAGTTGAAAATGTAGGAAATTTAGTTTGTCCTGCAGAATTTGAGATTGGAGAACATTTTAAAGTTGCTCTTTTAAGTATTACCGAAGGTGAGGATAAACCTTTAAAATATCCAATAATGTTTAGAGAAGCAGATTTAATTTTGATAACTAAAGTTGATTTGTTACCCCATTTGAATTTTGATATTAAGGAATTAAAATCGAACATAGCTTCAACTAACCCTAAGGCAGATGTGATAGAAATTTCTTCGATAACCAAGTCTGGATTCGATTTATGGCAAGATTGGATTAGTAAAAAGATTCTGAAATTTAAAAATAATTAATATTGATTAAGTAAGAGTAATCTCTTAAAAGTATCAGTCATTACAACTTTAGATTTGCTTTTTCTTGAGTATTGATAATACGTAATATTTTTTTTCAAAAATGTTTAAAAAATTGAGAGTTTTCTTTACCTCTTTGCTGGCTCTAATATTAGCGATTTCATTAAGTACACTATCAAGTCCTGCAGCTCCAAAAGGTGATCCAATCACTTTGGGATACAGTAACTGGGCAGGATGGTGGCCCTGGGCGATAGCTGTTGATCAAAAAATGTTTGAAAAAAATGGAGTTAATGTTCAGATGAAATGGTTTGATGGATATGTCCAATCCATGGAAACTTTTGCTGCTGGTAAAATTGATGGAAATTCACAGACTCTTAATGATACTATTTCGTTTTTGCCAGGAGAGAATGGAGGGGAAGTAGTTGTTTTAGTTAATGATAATTCTGCAGGGAATGACCAAATAATTGCAGATAAATCAATTAAAAGTGTTGCTGATTTAAAAGGTAAAACAGTAGCAGTAGAAGAAGGTGTTGTAGATGATTTTTTACTTGTTTTAGCTCTGAATGATGTTGGATTAACTAGGGATGATGTCATTATTAAAGGTCTTCCAACTGATCAGGCTGCAACTGCATTCGCAGCAGGAAAAGTTGATGCAGTTGGTGCATTCCCTCCATTTACAGGAACTGCAATGAAGAGGCCTGGAGCAAGAGTTATTGCTAGTTCAAAAGAATATCCTGGTGCAATCCCTGATTTATTAGCAGTAAGCGGAGATTTGATTTCTGAAAGACCAGATGATGTTCAAAAAATTGTTAAAACATGGTGGGATGTAAGAGAATTCATGGAAAAAAATCCAAGAAAATCTGAAAAGATCATGGCAAAGCGAGCTGGGATCCCAACACGCGAATACAAACAATATAAAGGTGGAACTAGGTTCTTTTCTTTGGAAGAAAATTTAGAAGCTTTTAGTGATGGGTTCGGTATGAAATATATGCCTTATGCAGCGAAACAAATGGCAGACTTTATGGTAAAGGTAGGATTTATTCCTGAAAAACCAGATATGAGTAAATTATTTGACTCTTCGTTCGTTAAAAACATAAGTTAATTAATACAAAATTAAAATGGTTAGTTCGAAATTAATCAAGAGGGATAAATATTTTTTATCCCTCTTTTCATTTGGTAGTGAACCGAAAAAATTAAATAAAATATTTCTTCAAATAGCCTCACTTTTGCTTCCACTTTTAATTTGGACATTAGTTTGTCAATTAAAACTTGTAAGTGAAATGTTTTTACCATCACCTTTAGCGGTCTTTTATTCTCTTTTGGATATGGCTGAAAGTGGAATATTATTTGAAGATATTTTTGCAAGTACTGGTAGGGTATTTGCTGGTTTTATACTTGCAACAATTTTTTCAATTCCTTTAGGAATTTTAATGGGTTCTTTCCCTTCTTTTTGTGCGTTATGTGAACCATTAATTGCGATGCTTAGGTATATGCCTGCCGCTGCTTTTTCTCCTTTACTTATTATTTATTTAGGAATTGAAGAGGCTCCAAAAATTGCATTAATTTTCATTGGTACGGTTTACTTTAATGTTTTGATGGTTATGGATTCAGTAAAATTTGTACCCAAAGAACTCATTGAAACAACGCTTACTTTAGGAGGTAATACAAAAGATTTATTGATCAGAGTTATAGCCAGATATTCATTGCCAAGTATTATAGATACTTTAAGAATTAATATTGCAACTTCATGGAATTTAGTAATCGTTGCCGAGTTAATTGCAGCAGAAGTTGGTTTAGGTAAAAGGATTCAACTGGCTCAAAGATTTTTTCGCACAGATCAAATATTTGCAGAATTAATAGTGCTTGGATTAATAGGATTTGCTTTGGATATGAGTTTTAGATTTCTACTTAGACGTACATGTAAATGGGCTGTTTAAATGAAATTAGATGTTAATAATATTTCAAAATATTTTGGGGAAGGTTCAAGTAGAAAAAAGGCAATTGAGGGAATAAGCTTTTCAATAAGTTCTGGCGAATTTAAAACTCTTGTTGGGAGCTCTGGATCAGGTAAAAGTACTATATTGAGGATTATTGCTGGGCTTGAAAGTCCATCCAAAGGTAACGTAAAAGTAGATGGAAAAATAGTTAGTGGACCAGGATTGGATAGAGGAATGGTTTTTCAGAAATATAGTCTTTTCCCTTGGCTCACAGCATCTGAGAATATTGCCTTTGGAATGAATTTAAATTCTTATAAGTTGAAAGAAATAAAATATAGGACATCTTATTTATTAGAAGTAGTAGGTCTTCAGGATTCGGGAAATAAGTATCCAAAAGAATTATCTGGAGGAATGCAACAAAGGGTTGCAATAGCAAGAGCTCTGGCGACTAACCCTAAAATTCTACTTTTAGATGAACCTTTTGGAGCCTTAGATTTACAGATAAGAGAATCTATGCAGAAATTTCTCTATGAATTATGGAAAAAAACTTCATTGACAGTTTTACTTATAACCCATGATATTGAAGAAGCATTAGCTCTCTCTCAGCAAATATGTATTTTGGCACCTAATCCTGGAAGAATCATAAAAGAAGTTAAGGTAGATCTACAAAAAGGAGATTTAGATAAATTGAAACTTGATTCGGATTTTGCAAAATTAAGATATGAGTTATCTGATTTTTTAAGAGGCCTCCAAAAAAAATAAATAATGTCAACTAGTTTTTTGCCTACTTGGCTTTATAGCGAACAAAAAATTTTTGAACTTGAATTAGAAAACTATTCAAAAAATTATTGGCACCCATTGATTTTCATAGGAGAAATTAAACCTGGCGAAATATTGGAAAAAAAATTCTTTAATCAATCATTATTAATCTCTTGTTCAGAAAAAAACTTAATAACTGTTTTCAAAAATAGATGCCCTCATCGTGGGTCAAAATTGTGTTTGCCAAAAACAAAATTAAATCCTTCTAAAAATATTTTTTGTCCCTACCATGGCTGGACTTTTGATAGTTTTGGCAAACTAAAAACCTTGCCATTAAAGTACAATTTTGAAACAAAAATAGAAACAGAGGATTATTTTTTAGAAAAAGTTAACTCTTTAATAAATGGACCTTTAATTTGGATTAATTTCAGCAAAAAACCAATATCTATAGATGATCAAATTGAGCTTGTTGAGAGAAAATGTAATGATCAATGGGATATGAATTACAGTATTTTTTCTGAATTTTCTGATACCTTAAATTGCAATTGGAAAATTGCCCATGACAATACACTGGATGATTATCATGTAGCAATAGCTCATAGAGATACCCTACATAAAGAACAAGGTCCAATTAAAAACTACAGGTATTTCTTCAGTGAATTTTGTAATGTACTTGTTACCCCTCTTAGTAGTGAAGGAAATCTATATACCTTTGGATTACTCCCATGGACCCATCTAATAATCTGGCCTGGTAAAGGGATTGTTTTAATAAATTATCTTCCTAAAAATATTGGTCAGTGTATTATTGAAATTAAATTAGCCTCTGCTTCTTTATGTAAAAATGATTTAGAAAATTGGAAAAAAAGTATATTAGAATTTCTTGGAGAAGATAAAGTTATTGTCGAATCACTTCATAAGTCTTATCTCGAAAATTTTAAACTTGGTCCGCCTAATAAACTTGAACAAAGGATTATACACTGGCAAAATATTTATAAAGATTTTCTAAATGCATCAGGCATTTCTTTCTAAAATAATTACTATTTAGTTCACAAATATTATTAATTAAATTTTTAATTTGGTAGGGATTTGACTACATATTTAATATGGTTTATTGATAATGTAGTTAAGTAGAAAAAAGTTGATTATGAAAAATTTTATACTAATAATAGTCTCTTTATCTTTCTTATCTTCTTGCAGTAATGACAAAGATTTTTTTCTCACTAAGGGGAACGCTTTGTTAAGTTGCGGAGGTAAATCTCGTATTATCGAAAATGATAAAGAAGAGATAATTAATACTGAAGTTAAGGATTTAAGAGATGGAATTGGTAAATACGTTGAATTTACGGTTGTTGAGACTGATAAAAAAGGAGGCAAATATAGGATTATTAATTGTTTCCCAAGTGAAGAACCACAAGATTCAATAATAAAAACTGTTAAAACAAATTATAAATTAAGTAATTAAAAGTTATTTAAAAATAATTAGCTTACCTTTAAGCTGAGATTTTTGATGATTTGATAATTTCCCATGCTTCTGGTGCGGTATCTGCATATTGGAAAAGATTTAAGTTTTCATCTGAAATTAATCCAAGATCAGCTAGATATTCGAAGTTAATTATCTTATTCCAATAATCTCTACCAAAAAGTATGATTGGGATTTTAGTTTTCATTCCTGTTTGACAAAGTGTCAATAGTTCAAATAATTCATCTAGTGTTCCAAAACCTCCAGGAAAAAATACAGCAGCTACTGATCGCATGACAAAATGGATCTTTCTTAATGCAAAATAATTAAACTTAAAGCAAAGACCTGGAGTTATAAATGCATTTGGGATTTGTTCATTAGGCAGACTGATATTTAACCCTATAGATTTACAATTCGCTTCAAATGCACCTCTATTAGCAGCTTCCATAATTCCTGGCCCCCCACCTGTCACAATCACATGAGAATTACAGTTTTTATTTTGATTACTAATTGAAGCAAGTTTAGAAAACTTCCTTGCGGATTCATAGTAATGACTCATAAGAAGCAAATTTTCTAATCTATTTAAATTTCGTTTTAAAAGTATCGATTTAGGATTTTTTTTAAGCAACTCTTCTATATTTTCAAGTCTCTTTTTTATATTTGCTTCTTCTGTAATACTTGCGCCTCCAAAAATAATTATTGTTGAAAGAATTTTATTTTCTTCAAGGATTAAATCTGGTTTAGTAATTTCAAGAAGCATTCTGACTCCACGCATTTCATTTCGGCTAAGTAAACCAATATCTTCGTGAGCCAATTTATAAGTATCAGAATTAATAATTAAATTCAGGTTTTTTAAATTATTAATAGGGGATATATGTTTTTTCATTTCAAACAAGAGTTTTAACTTTTCTTTCTAGAGGATTAAAATAGACTCTTTTGATTTTGTTATTTTCGTAAATCCAATAAACAGGCGGACTTTTTCTTGCCTTAATTAAATTAATTTTGTCTAACTTTTGAGGGGCAAATTCTTTAGAAGGATCAAAAAATTTATCTCTCTTGGGTTGGTTTAAAACAATACTACCTTCTTTCCCTGAGATAGATCTGTGATAAGTTCCTACAGGAATTTCTAATGCTCCCATAGATCTATTTAAATAAATCACATGATGAGGTTCATCCCAAGAAGGATTTATTAAAACAAATGTCCTTTCTCCAGTGATAACTAAATTGTGGTCAATTTGATGATTGTGAACGTAATATTGCTCATCTTTTAAATCATCTGGAGGAGATATAGCTTCTCCAGAATGGATCACAACATCAGAACCGTTAGAACTATCTATGCCTGCATCGAAGAATGTGACTTTTGGAGTCTCTCTAAAAATATTTATTGGGAAGAATCTTAATTCCATAGTGCTAACTCCCTTTTAGAAAATTTATAAATACTAATAAAAATTTATTTACTTTTAAAAAACAGCTATTTAATTTTTTTAATTGCAACAAACCAGGCAATCTTCTTGATTTGGATAATCTATACATTCTTTATTTAAAATTTCTTCTAAAAAATCTACTTTTTTAACATAATCAAGATCTTTTAATTTTTTGTTTGGAACCGTGAACTGAGTTTGTAGTTTCATTTTCTATTCTCCTAATTAATACTGTTTTTTGAATCCATTCCAAGTTTGAGAAAACCTTAATCCCAGATAAGAAATTAAAATTATCCAAAATAAAATTTCTATACCTAAATTAGTCATTTGCTTGGCCTCCTTTCTTTCTAATTATTCTTTAGTACGGGTATTATGTAAAAATCAAGCGTAAGAATACCTAAAAGTTAAAATTTTTAATCACAAAAAATCTTGCAATGGTTGTTACTCGGATGTTCTCTACATTCATTATTCCAATAAGCTTCAATTTTTTTGAGCTTATTATCAAATGAAAGGTCTTTTTTATCCAAATTAATTTCTTGGATAGTAAATGTGTCATTTAGTGCCATAAGACTTACCCCTTTACTACAACTATGTTCTAATTCATTTGAATAGTAAATTTCAAGTTTTATGTGTGCGGTAAGAGGAACAAAATTGTACGGATTAAGGATCAAAAAAAATCTCAAATTATGAATAATTGTAAGGAAAATATCTTCAAAAAATTTATTCCAACTTTAAAAAAATTTGTATAAATTTTGCTAGAAATTTTATTCTTTTAATACCTTCTTAGGTCTTCTAGTATCTATCATTCATCTAATAAATCTTTATTGGAAAAGATATAAAAATTAGCGTCTAATTTTAAAAGTAAAGTATGCAAACCCACCAAGCAATAAAAGACTCACAACCCCATAAGTAATCGCTATGCCGTACATGTAAGTCATTTATTTATAAAGACATAAGCAGAATATAAATAAACTAAGAAAACTCCAATAGCTATTGAACTTCCATAAATAAGAAAGTTCCAAAATCTATATAATTTAGGTTTTTTAAATTCTTTTTCTTCTTCTTTAGTAATCATTTATTTTCTTTTTCTTTTCTGGCAGCATTACCTTTTGCTCTTAATACCAAAGTTATCGTAAGGGCAGCGCTTAATATCAAAGCATCAATTAATAGGTGCGGGGAAATATTCATCAGCTGAAAAGAGAAATAAGAAGAGTCATTATCTTTTCAGCAATAAATCTATTAATCATTAAAAAAGAGGGGTTTACCCCTCTAAGTTTAGATCGACTGTCAATCACAGTCTACTTAAGCTTTTTAGCTTCTCTAAAAAACGGTATTTTATTTAGCCAGAGCAAGAGAAGGCACCTGCAAGAATATTTTTAAAAATTGGTGCTTGACCCAAGGCATACAAAAAGAAAGTTGATGATGCGAGAGTAATAGCTATTTTAGAAGCCCTGTTAACTTTCAAATTTGAGACTTTTGCAAATGCAGAGTTCATTTGTTCTTTGATTTATTGATCTTATAATAGCTGCAAAAATTAAATATTCAGCATCAATATTTACCAAAGAATAATTTTATTGCTCCTTTTTCTCAGCTTGCATTTTTACTAGCTCAAATTCTTTTTTAGAAACTATTCTGATTTTGTATGCTGGATATCTTGTCTTCCACCATTTATTGATCGAAATAGCTACTCCTTCTAAATTTTGGGTACAAATATTGACCCATAGAGTTTTAGTTTCAATTTCTTTGTAGAATTCCCAACTTGTAGGTGAAGCCATTAAAAATCGCAAATGAAAAATTTCAATAAATTATGGGAAATGGTCCATAAACTAAAACTTTTGTTTTTTTAATAAGAGGATTTAGTTGAAGATATAGAGTTTTCATTAAGTGGAAATAATAAACTTTTAACAAAAGATTTATATCACGTTCGCCTTCTAGGAAAGTATTACTTTAATTTTATAACGAGTTTCTATTAAAAAATATCTCCGCAAAGAAGGGGCCAAAAATTGACCCCTCTTGGTGAAACTCTTCCAAAGAAACACCATTAAAATCTTACTCTGAAAGTTGTAAAGTTAAACAAATTAACAAAATCAAGATTAACAATTTATGCTTATGCGGCCTTTTTAAAAGGGTTCATATTCTTTAAAAAGTTATTACTTTTGCGAGTACTCATTTTTCTATATCTTTGATTTATATCTAGGATATACTTCCTAGCTTTCTTATCACTTTCAATTTTCTTTTTTCGCAGACGTAAAGCCCTTAAATCTTTTATGGACATGAGGCCATCATCTTCATTGAAATTTAAATGATCTAATTGCATCAGTTTAAGAAATTAAGTTTCTTCTTTAAGTGCAAGATTAACAACCTTATCTTTATTTGCAATAGAGATAATTAACCAATTTAACTCAAATTAGTTATTCAATTTTCAGAAAGCTATGAATTTAAGTATTAAAAACTCTCTAAAATCAAGAAAAACTTTTGATTGAATTAGATGGAAATTCTATAGATACAAATGATTCTCCATAATGAGACTCGACTGATCTGATCAGTAACCAGTAAAAGAAATTTACTAAAGCTTTCTCCACGAGGATTTAGTAACTAATTTAAATAAACTCATCATTTTTGTAATAGCAATATACAAAATAAATTTATTACGCAATCAAGATATTTACCTTATAAAGCATAGTTGCATATTAATAAAGAAAAATTTGCACTCTCAGGCTTTTGGTAGCGGACTAAATCCTCGTGGAGTATTGGGACTTTAGCCCGCTCTATTTTTTTAGCAAAAGAAAAATAGCACTGCAAGGTAACTAGATCATCAATTTTTATATTTGACTCTGAATAAGCTATTTGATCAAGATAATCTGAGCATATGTTGGATTTGTTTATTGTATAAATTTGCACGAAACTTTTTTTATATCAATGGCTTCGGTATTTTTGCTCATTGATATATTAATTCTTAAATAATATTATTGATTCCTAAAGAAGCTTTAATTTTGAAAAAAATAATTAAATTTTTTAAACTGCTCAAGAGAAGAATAGATATTCTTAATGCAGAAACTGAATTGAAATTTATATTGGAAAATAAATAATGGGATTCCCTCATTGCCCTATTTGTGTAGTTCTAGCATTTGTTTCAGTTTTTATGGGAGTTACTCGTAGTTATATGTTCTATATTCTTGTTCGGGAGTTTATGAGATCCGAATCTACTTTTAAATTGAAGTTAATTTCTATTAACTGTTGACATCTAAGTATAAATACTTTATAAATAGATTGTAGTGAATACTACAAAATCGTCCGATCTACCATCTGATAGACCGCAGTACGACTCAAGCCATAGGACGGGGACTTGAGCAAGTTGAGGATCTGCATCATGGTAAACATGTATTTCAATGGAAAGTCATTCGTATATTGTAGAAAACAAGAAGAAAAGATTATAAAGCTTACTTATAGAGGTTCTATTTACTTGAAATAAGATTTCTAATTTCTTTTTTAAAAAAGTTTTGACATTTATTGACCTTTTTGGATTAAGTATTTATTAATACTTTATAAGAAGAACTTATATTGAATATATTTTTTGCCTATTTAAAAATTCATATATTCGTATATTTAGTAACGAGAAATTAATTTTAAAATAATTAACTTGATAATTAGATTTTTAAAAGGTTATGCAACCTATTTCTGAGGAACTTTACAAAAAAATAGTTGAGAGTTCTAAAAAATGAGTAAGTTACTAATTGCTTTATTGGCTTTAGATATAGGCGTTAGTCTGTCTAAAGTTTTTATTTTTACCTGAAAATCAAATTACTTAGCATAAAAGAAGTAATTGTTTTCTAAAACAAGAAATAGTTACTGGGTATTTTTTATTTGATCTATTTAATTTATAAAATATAAAATTAAACCAACAAAAGAACTTCCTACAAGTAGTAGTACCATTAAAAGTGCTATTAACTTTGCTAATCCCATAAAGATAAATCCGAATTTCCTGTAGATCTTTGCATCCAGTGAATTTTCCAAACATTATTTACTTTTTTAAAAATAGACGTAACTGTTGGTAAGTCATCATTAGGTTTCCCTTTATAAGTAAATTTTGAACCTAGTGTAAAAATGCTCATTACTATGTTTTCGCTTAAAAATTCGAATCGGTGAATTTTAGTTATTTCTGCCTTTTCTTGAACTATATCACCGGTAATCATTTGTTCGAACCCTTTTGCATTTATAGGATTACCACTCGGTCTTATGAATAAAAAATCTGGAGTCGCATTTTTGACAAAAAATGAGGCCATTTTTTTTGGATTAGCAAACTCATTTAATAATGAAAGTATTGTTTCTTTATCATTCATAAAAAAGGGCGTAATCTTTCTAGTTTAGAACTACTATTTAAAATGTACAAATCGAAATGGGATAATTCCAAAAAAAATTCGTTAAGATGTTAAAAATAATTCGACTTTAATGTAAGTCATGATCAATTCATTAAACAAATTATTGCCAGTTGGCAAAAAGGTCAAAAAATATTTGCCTTTCTTTATTGGATTTAAATTACTTACTTTTACTGGCTTTCTTACTTATTTAATGAATCGCTAATTGATATAACCTTAAAAATAAAGTTTAACTAATTTGAAATCTAGTGAATAAAGAAGAACGAACTAAAAGATTTAAGGCTATGTCAAGTTTGCAAAGACAAGAATTGATATTAAAGAAGATGAAAGAGAGAGGTATAGAAGTAGGAAGTGGAATTCCTAATAGAAAATACGATAGTAAAGAGGTCTATGAATTAATTCATATTGCGCATTGCTTCCCAGAATTAAGGGAGAAAAAATAAAAAAATTTTTATGAGTTTGATAAATAATTAATTAGTCAGAAATAATTTTATAGTTTTCTTCAGGAGTTTTAGCTCAATTAATAGAAATCTTTTTAATTATTATGAATCTTTTTAAGTTAATTAATAGTAATTTATGAATTGTCTTTTTATATTTATGCAATGATAAATCTAATTAAAATAAAAATGTTTAAAAAATTTCTTTTAACTTCTTTTTTACTTTTATGTTCCCTTATAACTATATATCCTTCAAAAAAAGAAAATACTAATTTTTTCGATTACTGTTATTCTCTAGAAAAAATAATTTCAAGAAATACAGTAGAAAAAAGTAAGAGTCTATCAAAGAATTTCCAACCCTTAGCAAAAGATATTACTCTATTTGGGACTAACAAAACTAAAGGTACTTTCGCTCATAAGATAATTGATCAATATAAAAATTCTAAAAAATTATTTATTATAAATTTTGTTTCAAACCAAATTTATTGTTTAGCGGGATATTGGATTGAGGTAGCAAATCCAGGAAAATTTGAATCGATTTTCTACAAGAAAACTAAACAAAAAATAAATGAATATAAAAATATAAAAAAAGAAGTTGACGAATTAATTAAAGATATTAATCTCGAATATAAATCTATAAAAAAAGAAATTAACGAATTTTTTTAGAATATTAAAATTCTCTTTCCAAAAAAAATTTTTATCCTTTTTTTAAAAGAATTATCAAACCATTTGTCATGTCATTATAAAAAAGCACTCCACACATCCTGAAGCAAAGCAGTGGTTTTGTTGAGTGCAAATATTTTAATTGATTAATAAAAATCTCTAATTTTTACTTATTATCATTTAGTCGAAAGCTCCTATTTTTCTAAAATTTTCAAGTATTTTATTTAGCTTTATTTAAAAATTTTATTATATATCTAAATTAGTAATTCACAAAGAAACCCACAGATTTTATTTAGTCGACTTTAATATATTTTTATAGAAACCAGTTAGTATGAACATCTACTTATTTTGGATATTATTCTTGGCTTTATGGGCAATTGTCCCTTTAATGATTATTAAAGGAAGGACTGATGAATCTCCTACAATGCAAGCTTCACCTGAAGTTAAGGCAAAGAAAAAAGGTTGGTTTGGTTAAAGACTTGTTGGATTTTATTGATAAATATTATCTATTCTTCCTAATTTTCTAGTAAAGAAAATTGTCTAATTTTTTCTAATTAAAAGTTAAATTGAACTTGATTTTCTTAAGAAATAAAATCCACCACCAATAGAAATTACTACTGGAAACCAAGCGGCAATTATTGGAGGAAGTACACCCTTCACACCAAAAGAACTGAATACAAACGACATGACATAATAAATCAATATGAGCATCACGCTCAATCCAAATCCCTGACTTTTAGAAGATCTTAAATTAGACTTTGATCCTAAAATACTACCTATCAATCCAAAAACCAAACATGCACAAGGTAAAGTAAATTTCTCTTGAATTCGTACTTGAATCTTTCTAATCTCCTTAAGATTTCCTATTTTTTTATAAATTCTTTCAGCCTCTAAAGCTTCTTTTAAAGACATATCGCTTGCATCTTTTGGGACTTTTGCAAGATCTAATGGCCCTTCAACGAAAGGATATGTATATTTTTTGAATTTAATATTTGTTGTTTGCCCAATAGAGTCAGTTGAAACAATAGTTCCATCTGTAAATATCCAAGAAGAATTATCTTTATCAAAGATGGCACTATTCGCACTTAGAATTTGTTTTACACTATCTCTGGAAAAGTCTAAAACTGTAACTTCTTTCATAATATTATTTTCAAATCGAGAAGCATAAAAAATATGAGTGAGGTAAGTATTTGTTTTTGTTGGTTTATTAGTGATGCGAGCTATTCTTGATCCTTTTCTAGTGAAAATAATATTATTTTTATTTTTACCTTTATTAAAAGAACTTCCTATTCCGGTTCTTATCGTAGATTCAGCAAGCTTATTACTTGTGGGAACTAAATTATCATTGAAATAAAAAGTTAATCCTGTCATGAATATTGAAACTGCAATAGCTGGAGCTATAATACGAGATCTTGTAATACCTAATGACCTTAAAGCTAACAATTCAGAATTAGCAGATAGCTTTCCATAAGACAATAGTGTCGACAATAAAACGGCCATTGGGAATGATAAAACTAAAAAGCTAGGAAGGCTATAAATTAAAGCTTGTAAAGCTTTTAATAGCGGTAAGCCATACTCAACTATTTTTCTTATGAGATCAAACATGACCCCAACAGATAATGAAATAACAGTAAAAGCTGAAATAGCGAATATCATAGGCGGTATAATTTGCCCTAGTAACCATCTATCAATTAAAGGTATTGAATACCAAGGAGTCATTATTTTTTTGATATTTTTCGTTAATAGTGATTGATTTGAAAGTTTCAAAAGGAATTTATTTGATTTAAACTATGTTGCTTGCATTATAAAAGATCAATGATTTAGAGACCAATTTAAAATTATTGATTCAATTGAGCATATTTTATTACAAGACCTCTAAAGAAAATCAAAAAAAGTTTATTTATCCTTGCAGTTAAGAAAAAAATTTGGTTTCCTAAAAAAAAGAGATAATTAATGAAAAATAAACCTCCATCATACGATTGTAAATGCATTCACTGCCAACAAAAAGTAGATCAGATTAATAATTCAAAATTATATTGGGGTAAATTAATTTTAAGTAAAAATTCAAAGTAGTTTATATTTTAAACTTTCCAAAATTAACAACTTTTTTAAATAAGACAGCTTTTGGGATTTTAAATAGAAAAAATTAATTTGTTGAAGATTGTTTTTAAATTATTTCGCAAGCTTATTTAATTACTTAGCCTTTTGATTCCTTTTGTAGATTCTATTTTCTCTATTCAAAAGAAAAAGTATTATCAAAATACAAGAAGGTATGAGAATAAAATCTAACGACATAAATATTATTAATTCTATTTAATATTTAGCAATTAAATAAAATTATGAAAGCATTTTTTATGTTTCCCTAAAGCTTATTACATTTAGAAAAGATTATCTAATTGTTTGTTTTCTTGATTCAATAATTAAAAAAGCTTACTGGTATCCCACCAGCAAGCTCATGACGAAATAGTTGGCTTCAGATTTCCTGATTTTTAACCAGCTAAGCACTTCCTAAATGCTTAATTATCCTACTAAGTAAAATTACTTAGTGTGAGTATAAATGCTTATTTTGTAATTTGTTCAATTAATTGAATGTAAAAATATGGTTTAACCAAGAAGAATTCACATTAACTTAATTATTTACAAAACCTACAGCGTTGATCTAGGAAGTTCACCGCAAAATATTGCTTATATTAACTTTACAAAAGTTAATGTTTATGTTACTTTATTTAACAATTATATTATTTTTATGTCAAATTCTGGAGTTACAACAGAATCAGGTGGAAGACAAAATATGTTCCCTTCTGAAACAAGACCATACATTGATGAATCTGTATCTTATGAAGGGTACCCTCAAAATGCAGAAAAGGTAAATGGTAGATGGGCAATGGTAGGTTTTATTGCACTACTAGGTGCTTATGTGACAACAGGTCAAATAATACCTGGAATATTCTAAATTTAATTTTATAAATCTTTTCTATAAGAGCAACACAATAATTATTTTCTTTAATATTTTAAGGAATAATCAATTGAACAATTATAGATTAATTTATTCAATTGATATTGGAATATAGAAAAAACCAAAAAAATGTTATGGCATTTAGACTAAATATTATTCCAAGAAATAAATAAGCAAACTTTTTTCCTATAAATGCTGTTTCGGGTTCAAGTTTTACCCTCATAAATTTCTAAAATTATTTGATTAACATAGCATTATTCAATAAATAAATTTTAATCTCAAATAAATAAAGTATTAAATCTATAAATTTGAATTCTTACTGTTTTTACCTTAATTTATTTACTCTGTACTTTTTAATACTTTTGATAAATTCTCTTTTTACAAGATTCCTTTTTATGAATATTTCTTAGGTAGAGTGATTCGTGCATTAATGAAGATAAGTAAAATTACATAAATTAATAATTGCAACCCTATTTTATGATTCAATTAATTTAAAAATAAAAGTTACTCTATATATGTTTATTATTTCGGTAGATTTTTATGCTTATTTTTAGCTTATTACTTACTATAAGAGTCGTTTCATTTATAACTAATTTTTGGCAAATACAAATTAAAAAAAAGAACCAAATTTTAACTTGGTTCTTTAGATAAATTTCAAAATTTTTGACTAGATGAAACCTGGGATAATCTGACCAGTTGTTAAATATGCTCCAATTAAAGCTATAAAACCTATCATGGCAAACCTCCCATTTAGCTTTTCAGCAACAATTTTTTCTTTTTCTATTATCTTTGATTCGGTATTATTCATTAGAACCAACCAGGAATAATTTGGCCAGTTGTTACATAGGCGCCAACTGCTGCTACAAAACCTAGCATTGCTGCCCAACCATTAAAACGTTCTGCTTCTGGAGTCATTTTTTTTTAAAGTAATTTGTAAACAAATATAACATATTTATTTATTTATGTAAAGAAAATTCTGTAAAATTGCTCTTAAAGCTTGAAAAATATTAGATCTGTGACATATCCGTATCAAATTATACTTTTTGGCGGAATGAGTTTTTGTCGTCAATTTTGTAATTTTGAGAGCGAAATATAAGTTTGAGGCTTCCCTTTTGGAAATAAATCCTCATTAATAGCTAATTTAAATTAATATAAATTAAGAGTTGGCTAGTAGGGATACAGGCTAACTCTTTTATTAGGTTTTTTAATTTTGAGAAAACAACGTTTAATAGGCTAGATAATTGCTATCAATAAATAAGATACCCTAACATTCTTATGTCTTTTGAAACATATTACTTGCATTTAATTTTTGCAAGAATTCCTTCTCTTTTAAGTTCTGATTTAATACTATTTATCTTGCCTGCACTTACAATTTCAATATTATTCTTTAGTTTTAAAATAATGTTTTTTGAGACTCCTAAATTGAGAAAAGTTAAATAATCAACTATCTCAGAATAATAATTTTAACCTAATAGCTCAATTTTTTTAAATTGGATAAAAGACTTTTTTGCGTCTATACCAAGAAATAAAGACTTCATTGGAGATTTACCATAAGAAAAAGATGATTAAATATTAGAAAGTGGAAGTGGAAGTGGAAGTGATGAAAATGGAATAATTTTTCAATAATTTAAAGAAGAGTTTCTTATTAAATGCAATGAATTATCAATAATAAAATAAGAGTATTTTATAAACTGATCAACTGGAGAGTTTTCTGCTCCATTCTTTATGCTTTTCATCTAAATTTGAAATTTTTTCTCCTAAACTTAACTGCCTCTCTAATAATTCAACTTTTGTAAGTGTAATTTTTTCCGAATAAAATTTAATGGGCTGTTTACCATGCAAATTGTCGCCACTCATAGAATTAATTATTTGTATGAATTTTCTAATATGAAAAATTTATTATTGCTAATTCTTTTATATTATTTTCAGATTTGCGCAAATTAATGTGATAAAGAATAGATGATTATAGTGTTTTTAATCCATCATTTTGTATGAAGATTGCCATATATATCTTCCTCTCTTGATGTCTGACACAACAGCAACGCAATTGCAAGCAATATTCCATAGAGCTTTATGTATTGGATCAGGATTAAAAAGATATGCTTTTTTAAAGGCTCTTTTAATTAAGACAGTTGCCTTTTTTGCATGATAATGAGGGATTGTTGGGCATACATGATGAACGACATGGCTAGAACCTATATTATGGTGAAGAAAATTAAGGATTCTACCGTAAGGCCTGTCAATAGATAGAAATGCGCCTCTCATAAATGAAAATTCCGTATTTGAAAGATGAGGTACATCTGAATCTGTATGATGAAGCCATGTATAAATTACTAGCCAACAATTAACCACTAATAAAGGGCCAAAATAAAGAGCAATTACTGGAAATAATCCATACTTTAAAACTAAAAAAACAATGCTCACTATTGTCAAACCTACACCAATATCTGATATCCAAACTTTCTTGGCCCATATAGACGGCCACAATGCTTTAGAAAATGGCTTAATAGGCCAAAAATGATTTGAAGTTCCATATTTAACTCCTCCTGTACTTCCTGTAAGTAAATAAGAAGGCCAACCAAATATTAGATGTAAAACTAGTTGAAGAATTCCGTAATTTTTCTTACCTAAGAGATTTGAAAAATGTAATTCTTTTTCTCCGCCAACTTTTTCTGTAACCCCATTCCCTTTAATGACTAGAGGGACGTGAGTTTCTCCATTGGTTATGTTATTCGTGAATCGATGATGAACTGCATGAGAACGCTGCCAAGAAAAATAAGGCACAAGAAGTAATGAATGTATTAAATAACCAGTTATAGATTCCAATGTTTTGTTTTTAGAGAATGCTCCATGCCCACATTCGTGGGCAATTACCCAGAATCCCATTGCAGTGGTACCTGATAGTAATGCGTAAATAATCCAAATTGGGATCATTTTAGGGGTAAATGGAATAGATAAACCTACCGCAACTACTAATGATTGGAGTAAAGCTGATTGTAAAAGATACCTCAAAGAAGTTTTGGTATTGCTCTTAAAGTAGTGATCAGGGATGACATCCTGAAATTCTTTTATGCTTGGAATATCTTTATCCTCTATTACAAGCGCTTGGCCTTTAAGGCCTGAAAATTTTATATTACTCAAATTTTTTTTGGTTAAGGACTTTTTAAATAAAAGAAGATTTATGTATTCTATTATCCATCACAGGATCTCATAATGAAAAGTACTATAATTTTTTCGATATAGTTTTTACTATTTTAATTTCATATTAAAAAAATTGTTTGAACCGAACATTTTTTATTTTATTCTTTTATCACAATCTTTTATTTATCTATTGAATTTTTTTTATGCTGAATGTCTTTGCTCTTCTCTAAAGCTTAAGTTATTTAAAGACCCCGTATATATCTCTTGGGTAAACTAGATTGTTTACGTGGCTTTACCAGAATAGGTAATACAATGACTCCTACCGTAAAAAGACAGATTGGAGCAACTACCATAAGTATAGATTCTAAAGACATAAATTATTTTGAATTTATTAATAAATAGCAGGATTTTATTTTAAAGTCATGCGTATTTATATCTATTTAGTGAGAATAGTTTCAAAATTTTTATTAATTATTAAGTAAAAAAGAAAAAAAGATTAAAAAAAATCAATTTTTTCATAATTCGTCCTATTAACTTAATAATTATTTAAAAAGACTAATTATGGATGAAGAAAAAAAATGGATGCTTATGACTTATTATTGTCCAACTCATGGTGATTCAGGTTTAGTAAAACCGGTTGAACTACCAAAAAAAGAAATTATTAAAACATTCGTTGAAAAAGGTAGGCGTCATAAAAATTAATTTTATATAGGGAAGACCTTTATTATTTGGGAAAATGCTCTAAATCTTGATTGAAATCTGGTTAATTAAAAATTGATATCTTTTAAAAAATCAAATAAACTTCTTTTTATTAGTAACATAGGTAAAAATATTGAATAACAAATTTTTAAATCTAATCTGACTTGATAACATTAAAAATAAAGCTTATTAGAAATATTTTTGATATAAGTCTCAAATTTTTTGCTTAATTAATAATTTAAAAAGATCTAGAAATAAAAATGTCTAACCTTTATCAGAATCGCATGTTAATTCACATTTATTAAGATCGTGAGAAGATATCTTTTCTAAAATTCTTAACATATCAATTTCCGAAAGCTCTCCATTCCGGTTCCATTTTAAAGTTGTTTTCCTTTGAGGTGAATTTTTTTTATTCATTTTGATCTTCCCCCTTTAAATGCACTTCTAAACAACGAGTAATACATTCTTGATGACCATCCACAATACTGCATTCAGTAATACACTCAAAATATGAATTAATAGAATCTATTTCTGTATTCTGGTTTGTAGAAACAAATGAATCATTCATAATATTGTTAGGTTTATTTGGAATAGAGATATAGCATGAAATTATGCTTAATAATTTAATTTATTAAGTTAATTGGAAAAAATAAGTATTATTTACTAAATTTATTTTTTACTTTGTTTATCTTAAAAAAGATAGTAATATCCTTCTTTTAAAACAGAAAAGGAAACAACAATTTTGAACATTTAGTATTAATTTTATAAGTTAATCTTGCAAAAAATCAGCATAAAGACTGATTTACTTTTCAGTAATTTAGTTAGATGATAAAAAGGTACACTTTTAGATTTTCAGATGAAATC
>QCBE01000001.1 GCA_003281715.1 Prochlorococcus sp. AG-347-B23 | reverse complement strand
GGGCAGCGGCTTCAGGCTCTGGAATGTCAGCCATCGCAACTTCTGTTGTGAGGAGCATAGCTGCAATAGATACTGAATCTTGAAGAGCTAATCTTATTACTTTGGTTGGATCTAATATTCCTGAATCTTTTAAATCCTCATATTTTCCTGAATTAGCATTGAAGCCTTTGTTAAGTCTTTTAATTTCAGCGACAACTACATCTCCATTAAAACCAGCATTTTTTGCTATTTGTTTGGTGGGTTCCAAAAGGGCTTCTTTGACTATATTTATCCCTGTTCTTAAATCATCTGAAGATGTTTCACTTAAATTTAAAAGGTCATCTGATATTTCAATTAAAGTTTGTCCTCCTCCAGAAACAACACCCTCTTCAATAGCCGCTTTCGTAGCATTAAGGGAATCCTCGATTCTCAACTTTTTGTACTTCATCTCTGTTTCTGTAGCAGCGCCTACTTTGATAAGAGCTACTCCTCCGGCTAGTTTGGCTATCCTTTCATTAATTTTATCCTGATCATACTCAGATTCAGTTATATTAACTTCCCTCTTTAATTTCTCTACTCGCGCTTTAACTAAATCTTTGGTGTCTTCGAAGGCAACAATTGTAGTTTTATCCTTTGTGATACTTATTTTTTTTGCTTTGCCTAAATCATTAATCGATACTTTATCAAGTGTCATCGATTTATCTTCACTAATTAACTTAGCCCCTGTAAGAATTGCAATGTCTTCAAGGGCAGCTTTTCTTCTCTCACCAAATAACGGAGCTCTCACGGAAGCTACATTTAAAACCCCACTATTCTTATTCAAAACCAGAGTGGTTAAAGCCTCTCCTTCAATATCTTCAGCAAGAATTAGAAAAGGTGAGCCTGCCTTTTGAATTTCTTCAAGTATTGGAACTAGATCAACTAAAGTTGAGATTTTTTGATCAGTTATTAATATTTTAGGGTTTTCAAGTTCACAAACTTGTCTTTCTTGGTCTGTTACGAAATATGGGGAACTATAACCTCTATCAAAAGACATTCCTTCAGTTATATCTAATTCTGTTTCTAATGATTGAGATTCTTCAACAGTTATTACACCATCTGAAGTAACAATATTCATTGCTTTCGAAATTATAGATCCAATTTCTTCATCACCTCCAGCACTAACTGTTGCAACTTTTTGGATATCAGAACTACTTAATGAAATACTTTTGGAACTTAATTTTTCTAAGACAAAAGCTAGGCCTACCTCCATACCTTTTTTTAACTCCATAGGATTAGCACCAGAAGCAATATTTTTTAATCCTTCCTGAAACATCTTCTGAGTCAAAATGGTTGCTGTTGTTGTCCCATCACCAGCGCTCTCTTTTGTTTTGGATGCAACTTGTTCTATTAATTTCGCACCTAAATTAGAAATAGGGTTTTCAATCTCGATCTCTTTAGCAACTGTAGATCCATCTCTTACTATATCCGGCGAACCAAATTTCTTTTCTAATACAACGTTTTTTGCTTTTGGCCCAATAGTAACCTTTACTGCATTAGCTACAAAATTCACACCTTTTTCTAGCGCTTCTCTTGATTCATTAGAAAAACTTAACTGTTTAGCCATGTTTACTCGATCGTTAGTCTTATTCTAATCTCCCATAGAATCATTTTTAAGGGATATTTAATTAAGTGGGGAAAGCCGAATTTCTTTTCATGAGACATACAAATTAACTCAAATAAGAGTATCTTTAAGTTATGGAAGAAACAAATAATCTTATTTTTACTCTTACCGCAATCCTCGCGATTGCTATGACATTAATATACTTTCCTTTAAGATTTTTCTTGACATTAACTGCTAGAAGTCGAAGACTTAAACTTTTACAGAAAATTAGAAGGTTAAGAGATGAATTGGGCCAGCCTTATGAAAGTACATAATTAAATACTCATACCTCCGTCTATACTTATTGTTTGCCCTGTAATGTAACTTCCAGCATTACTTGAAACTAAGAATGACACTAAGTTTGCAATTTGAGTACAACTTCCTAATTTCCCTAAAGGGATAACTTTAAGTATCTCTTCAGTATTAAGTTTTTCAGTCATTTCTGTTTCTATAAATCCTGGAGCTATTGCATTTACGTTTATACCTCTTGAAGCAAATTCTTTAGCACAAGTTTTGGTGAATCCAATAACTCCTGCTTTAGCTGCAGAATAATTTGCTTGACCGGGATTACCAATTATTCCAACAACAGATGAAATATTTACGATACTACCACTTCTTTTTTTCATCATAAATTTTGAAGCATATTTTGTACAAAGAAAAACCCCTTTTAAGTTTGTATTTAATACATCATCCCACTGTTCCGATTTCATTCTCATCAATAGTCCATCTCTAGTAATACCAGCATTGTTAATAAGAATATCAATGGAGCCATTAATTTTTATGATTTTTTCAAAAGCTGAACTGACAGAATCCTCTCTTGATACATCAAATTTTAATTTATGAGCTTTACCTCCCGAATTTTTTATTGAATTTACAACTTCTTCAGCTTTTTCATCAGAAGAAGAGTAATTAATAAAAACTTCTGCTCCTGAGCGGCTTAGTTCTAAAGCAATTTCTTTACCAATTCCTCTGCTGGCTCCAGTGATTAAAGCAACTTTGCCTGATAATGAATCTGTATTGGACATTATGAAATTTTATAATTTTCAATCGTAGTACTATTTGTGTAAAGATATTGCTTTTATTTATAATTGTCTAGAAAACATTAAGTTCTTCTATTGTGCACTTTTTAATACCAGCTGCAGGGAGTGGTAGCAGAATGAAAGCTGGAAAAAATAAATTACTTATTGATTTAGAGGGAGAGTCTTTGATTTATTGGACACTTAAATCTGTATTTTCTGCAAGCTCAACAAACTGGGTTGGAATAATTGGGCAACCGAAAGATAAAAATTTACTATTAAATTCAGCAAAAGATTTTGCCCAAAAAGTTCATTGGATTAATGGTGGTGACACCAGACAACAGTCAGTTTTTAATGGTTTAAACGCTTTACCAAAAGATGCTAAAAAAGTTTTAATACATGATGGTGCTAGATGTCTAATTAATCCTGAATTGATAGACCTTTGTGTCAATCAATTAGATGAAAATGAAGCTGTAATTTTGGCTACTAAGGTAACTGATACTATAAAGATTGTTGATAATGAAGGTTTTATTAAAGAAACACCAGATAGAAATTATTTATGGGCAGCGCAAACTCCTCAGGGCTTTTTAGTAAATAGATTAAAAAAAGCTCACAAGATGGCAATTGATAAAAAATGGAAAGTCACAGATGATGCCTCACTATTCGAAATGCTTAATTGGAAAGTGAAGATTATTGAGGGAACTTATTCAAATATAAAAATCACGTCCCCTATAGATTTGAAAATAGCAAAACTTTTTGTGAAGAACCCTTAGTTAAAAATGTGTATCGATACTAAGAATGCCATCATCACCATTTAAGATGGCTTCGTATCCTAAAGGAATGCAAGCATTTCCCGATATGTGGCCTATCGGGAGGTCAAAAAGAATAGGGAAATCAAACTCTTGGAGCCTTTCAATAATGCAGTTTTTTAGTAAATCTTTCCATTCAAGGTCGCAGGAATCACTTGAAAAACTTCCGAATCCAATACCAGCAATTTCAGAAAGTGTTTTAGTCATTCTGAGGTAAGTCAACATTCGATCAATTTGATAAATATCTTCATTAATATCTTCAAAAATTATTATTTTTCCTTTGCAATCTGGGAAGTGATTAGTACCAATCAAAAAAGTAGCAATAGTTAAGTTAGAAACGATAATTTCTCCTTTAGCTTTTCCAGCTCTTAAAGGAATTCCTCTTATGTCCTCAACATATCCCTCAAAAAGTAAATTTCTTAATCTCTCAAGACTCCACTCTGGCTCTTTAAAAAGGCCAGTAACCATTGGGCCATGAATAGAACCTATAAATCCTTGAGAATATTTAGATAATAATAAAGAACATGTATCTGAGAATCCAAGCATTAAACCATGCTCCCAAGAAGGTTCTTTTTCCAAAAGTCTTGCTGAACCCCAGCCTCCTTTTGCAAAAATGATTAGCTTACTATTTTGAGCTTTTTCCAGTTCTTCAAATCTAGTTAGATCATCACCTGCAAAATAACCAAATTTTTTTGATAGAGAGTTATTTTCATTAATTTCCAAGCCCCAGTTTTTTAAGATTTCTATGCCCTTTTGAAAATTTTCGTGTTCATCAATAAACGAACCTGGAGCTAAAATATCTATTAGATCCCCTTTTTTTAATCTAAAAACCATATTTAGAATTTATGAGGCAATAATAATTCCTAATAAAAGGACTCCACCATAAATTGATTGATTTTTGAAGTGATTCCCAATATTTTTTATTGATTGTTTTTCCTCAGGAAATACTTTTAGTATATCTCTTTGCATAAAGATTGATGTTGTAAGCCAAATTGGCCAAAAAATAAAATCCATTTGATTAATAAATCCGCATAATGCGAGAAAAAAAGAAGTTAAAAAATAACAAATTTGAATAGTTATTCTTGTCTTGTTCTGGAGGTTAACAGCGGAACTATTTATTCCAATTTTGATATCGTATTTTTTATCTGCTAAAGCATAAATCGTGTCAAAGCCAAAAGTCCAAAAAATGGTAGCGAGCCAGCAAAATAATAAAACAATACTATTTAAATTGCCTTCATTTGCTGCCCAGGGAATTAATACGGCAAAACCCCAGCATATGGATAAAATAAATTGAGGATATTTAAACCATCTTTTGCTAGAAGGATAAATTAAAATAATAGGTAGAGCTAAAAAAGCAAGTGAAATGGAAAGGATTCTTCCAGGCTGAGGTAGTGACAAAGTTAAAAAGAAGCTACATAAAATTAAAAAGAAAAGAATTGAATAAGCTGTTTTTAGACCGATTTTATTTGCAGCTAGAGGTCTATTTTTTGTCCTAACAACTCTTTGATCAATTTTCTTGTCCCAAATATCATTAGCCACGCAGCCTAATCCACTTACTAGTAGTCCTCCCAGTATTATTCTTAGCAACATTAAAAATGTTGGATTAGCATCTGGGGTTAAATATAAACTCCATCCAGCAGGAATAAGTAAGATCATTCTCCCAGTCGGCTTATTCCACCTTAATAATTCAAGAAAGGTACTTAATTTAATTTGTCGATTTTTATTTTTCATATGACCTATTGTATATTTCATAACTTTAAATAATCTTACTAGGATTAAATGATTTCTATTATTTAATAATCAATCTTGGGTATATTTATTAATGGATTAAAGATATCTGCATCTTTTAAAAAGAAATGATAAAAAAACAAGATTTAAGATATTTTCAAGAAAAGCAAATTTTAGTAGCTTCTATAGATATTGGAACCAACTCTACACATCTCTTGGTAGCAGAAATTAATATTGAATTAAAATCATTTTCAATAAAATTCACTGATAAATCAACCACTCGTCTTGGAGAAAGAGATGAGGAGGGTAATCTTACTGAAGAATCAATCCAAAGAGCCTTAGTTACTCTGAAGAGATTTAAGGAATATTGTAAAAGTAATGGAGTAAAACAAATAGTAACAGCAGCAACAAGTGCAGTTAGGGAAGCTCCAAACGGTCAAGATTTTATTAGAAGAGTTCTTGATGAAACTGATATTCAAATAGAAATGATAAGTGGTTCTGAGGAGGCCAGATTAATTTACCTTGGTGTTCTTTCTGGGATGGCTTTTGAAGATCAGTCTTTTGTAATTATAGATATTGGAGGAGGATCTACAGAATTAATTCTTGCTGATAAAAAAGATGCTATAGCTCTTACCAGTTCGAGAATTGGTGCGGTAAGACTTAAAAATGATTTTTTAAATAAAGAGTCTATAAATTCAGAAAGATCGAGTTTTCTAACAACTTTTATTAAAGGCTCTTTAGAACCATCTGTTCGAAAAATCAAGAATAGATCAAAAGGAGATAAGACTTTATCTATGATTGCAACCAGTGGCACTGCAACATCATTAGGAAATTTGATTGCAGATGATTTGGGAGAATCTAAACAAAAGTTGCATGGTTATAAATTTAAAAGGGAAAATTTACAAAATGTGTTGGGAAAACTAACTAAATTGCCAGTTTCGGAAATCAAGAAAATACCCATATTAAGTGAGAGAAGAGCAGAAATAATTGTTCCAGGAGCATTGATATTAAACACCGCAATGGAGATGTTGAACTTTAATGAATTAACTATAAGTGAGCGGGCGCTTAGAGAGGGTTTAGTTGTTGATTGGATGCTCCGTAAAGGGATAATAAAAAACGAGTTAAATATTCAAAGCAATATTAGAAAAACAACCATAATTCATCAGGCCAGAAAGTTTGGTGTAGATAGTACAAGAGCTGAGAAAGTTATCGATATTGCCTTTCAAATCTACGATCAGACTAAAAATATCTTTTACAGCGGTAATGATCCTAAAGCCAAAGAACTTCTTTGGGCAGCTTCTAATCTTTATAATTGTGGGAAATACGTGAATGTTGGTTCTTATCACAAACACTCTTGGTACTTAATAAAAAATTGTGAGTTGTTGGGATATTCTGAAGCAGAAACAAATATTATTGCTTCAATTGCTAGATACCACAGAAAGACTCTACCCAAGAAAAGACATGAGTCTTGGCAAAATTTAATATCCAAAGAAGATAAAACATTAGTTCTTGAAATGTCATTGATTTTGAGACTAGCAGCATCTCTTGATCAAAGACCTGACAAGGTGATCTCCTCAGTTCAAATAAAATTGCAGGGAAATATTCTTACATTTAAACTTTTACCTTTTAATAGAAACCATGATCTACTTCTTGAAAAATGGAACTTAGGATTATGCTGTAATGTAATAAAAGAACTAAAGAATTTGGATTTAAAAGTTATTTAGTTTTTTTAATAAGTTCTTGTTTTGGGGTTTGATTCTGAGGAGAGTTTGAAAATAAATTGAAAATTAAGGACGAGGCGATTAGTCCGAGAAGGCCTGAAATTAAAATAAATATCAAAAACCCTACTGGACTTAGATCCTTAGATTGTCTAGTTTTATTAGTTTTTTTAGCAACTTCTTCAACTATTTCGTCAATTTTTATCTCTTGTCTTTCTGTCTTGAATTCATTCATTATAAATTCTGTATCAAGTTTCAGCTTCTGTGAAATTCTACGAACCATTGCTTTGACAAATACTTTTTCAGGTAGTTCTTCTTCATTACCCTCTTCAATGGCTTTAAGTTGATGAGCTCCAATTTTTAAATCAGAAGCCAATTCTTCAACAGATTGCTCTCTACTTAACCTTGCCTCTTTAATAAAATTTCCAATTCTTTTTAAAGAAGATTGTTCTCTTTTGGTATTGTCTTCTGGGTTAGATTTTATTTCTTTCAAAGCTAACAAATTTTTACTAATTATAGTAATTAATATTTTTCTATCAACTTTAAGATTATTTATTCCTAAAGAGATGCCTATAAGATGGATGATAAAGATTAGATCTTTTTTGAGAATTACTAATTGCCGGGCTAATTATGTAAATGGTTGTTCTAATTAGTTTTTTCTCAATAGAAAATTTTTCCATATCTTTTAATTCTATTAATGATGTCCAACCATCATCCCAAGATACTCTAAATCCAACAATCACTTTAGTCTGTGGTGGGTAAAACTCTAGTAGAGTTTCTTGAGACCTTTTCACATGCCTAGCACTTAGATAAAGACATATAGAGGAATTGTGTTTTGCAAGATCTTTCAGAGATTCTCTTTCGGGCATCCCTGTTCGCCCTCCTGCTCTAGTTAAAATTATTGTTTGCGTTACATCAGGGATGGTTAACTCAGCTTCATGATATGCTGCAGCAACTTGAAAAGCACTTACTCCAGGAACAACCTCTATTTCAATTTTTTCATTTTTTAAAATTTCGATTTGCTCTCTAATTGCTCCAAAAAGGCAGGGGTCTCCATCATGCAACCTTACAACAGTTTTCCCTGCCTGAAATTTTTTTATCATAATTGAGGTGATTTGCTCTAAGTTGAGAGAACTTGTTTTTATTTTTTCAGATCCTTCTTTAGAAAAATCTAAAATTTTTTCAGGAATTAGAGAATCAGTCCAAATAATGACATCTGCAATTTTTATCTTTTTTAATGCTTTTAAAGTTAATAATTCTGGATCGCCTGGACCAACACCAATAAATGATATTTTATTGTCCATTCTTTCTATTTTTTCCACTATATGTTCTCAATCTTAAAAAAAATATTCCAATTAATCCAGAAGAAAATAGAAAAATACTTATAAATTGAGCAATTCTAATACCGCCATCACAGAAAGGCGGAAGTCCACCAATGCATAGTGGGTCAGTTCTTAAACCTTCAATCCAGAATCTTCCAAAGCTATAACTTATTAAATAAAGACAGCTAATAAAGCCAGGCCTGAAAAAATCTTTTTTATTTTGTTTATTAAAGGTAATAATAAGGACGATGAAAATTAATAGATTCCACAATGACTCATAGAGAAATGTAGGATGAAAAAATTCATAATTAAGAAATTCCAAAGGCCTATTTTGGATAGGTATAAATAATTTCCAAGGCAAATTTGTAGGAACTCCAAAGGCTTCATTATTGAAAAAATTTCCCCACCTTCCTATTGATTGTCCAAGAATAATCGAGGGTATTAGTATATCTATAAAAGTTTTTAAATTAATTTTTTTCGACTTACAAAAATAGATAATAGATATTAATCCTCCAATTAGACCTCCATGGATTGCTATGCCTCCTTCCCAAACGGCAAGAAAAGAAGGTATTTGAATGAAGTTATTGAATAGTTCAAAAGAAGTAAAAAAGTTCTCTCCGCTATATTGCCTCCACTCAAAAATTACGTAATAAGCTCTAGCTCCAATTATTGAAGAGATTATTAATGATGGAAGTATTTCACTAATGTAATCTGGGTTAATATTTCTTTCCTTTGCTAGTTTTTTAGAGACAAATAGGCCTATTAAAACTGAAACAGAAATAAGAAGTCCATACCATCTAATAGTAATAAATCCTAAATTTAAAAAAGTTTCTCCCGGAGATTGTATAAAAGCTTGAAGTATAAGCATTTAGAGAAAGTTAGATACCCTCTGCTGCTTGCACTTTTTCTACCTGTTTTTTCTTTAATACTAAAAGAATTTGTGTTAAGCCTACACCAATGAAGAATGCAATCAATCCAATAATTCTATAAGGGCTCTGAAGTACAACCTCGGCATCTAATTGCCCAAAGCCACCAACGTTGGGATCATTAGTAAGAGGGTCACCTACATTAATTTTTTCTTGAGCTTTTACGATAAGTTGAGGACCGACAGGCACTGCTTCAGTGGTTATTTCACCATTATCGTTTTCTATATTGACTTGATAGCTACCATCTTCAATTGTTTCTATTGAATTTATAGTTCCTGCGGTGGAAGAAGTGAATACTACATTATTGCTCTTGTCTCCAGTTGGATATACCTGACCTCTACCTCTATTGCCTCCAATATGTAAAGAGTATTTCCCATAGTGATATTCTTTATTAGTGGATGGGTCAGGGGAAAGTACAGGAAAAACAATTTCTTTATTGGTATCACCAGGTAAAGGTCCGACAACAATGATATTATCTTTCTCTTCACTGTAGTTAGTGAAATAAACCCCTTCTGTCTCCTCTTTTATTTCTTCGGTCCATCTTTCTTGTGGAGCAAGTTTAAAGCCATCAGGCAGCATTACAACAGCACCAACTTGTAATGGAACTTCCGAACCGTCAGCCCCTATCTCTTTTAAATCATTTTTGTAGGGTATTTTGACTACAGCTTTGAAAACACTGTCTGCTCCAACAGATTGTGGAACCTCTGCAATTGTAGGCATCTGAGCTAGGTGACAATTTGCACAGACTATCTTACCTGTGGCTTCTCTTGGGGATTCGTAGTTTTGCTGAGCCCAAAATGGATAAGCAAAACTGATCTCTGGATAAAATACAATGCTTGAAATAAAAAGCAGAGTACAGATAAATAAACTTGTTTTTTTCATGATTTGATTTTTAAGACCTTTCATTTTTTTATGCCCACCATGGATTTTCATTAGTTCTAAAGTCAGTTTCTGACCATTGTTTGACGAGTACAGCATCATCTTCAATATCGACATGAGCTAGAGCTAAAGATAAAGGCGCAGGCCCTCTTACTACCTTCCCGTTAGTATCGTACTGACTGCCATGACAAGGACATATGAATTTATTAGCGCCACTATCCCATGGGACAACACAACCTAAATGAGTACAAATTGCATTTAAACCAAATTCTCCTATTTCCCCACCCTCATTAACTATTAAATAAGTTGGATCTCCCTTTAGACCCTGAACCAGACTTCTATCTCCTGCTTGATGGGTAGCTAACCAACCTGTTTTAGTTATTGGATTCCCTAATTCATCTTTAGCAGAAGTTCCACCTCCACCACCGCCTGCTCTTAAAGGCATGAAATAATTCGCTACAGGGTAAAGGGCTCCTAAAGCTACACCAGTTGCAGTACCAAATGTAAGAAGATTCATAAATTGCCTTCGACCCATAGAAGGGACATCATTGGAACTTAATTGAGTCATTCGCTACTTGGTTCTGTTATTTATTAGTTATTATGGAGCAAATTGTTCAATTTCTGTTGCAAATAGATAGGACTTTTAATAATTTAAAGTAAAAGTTTAGGAAGTCTTAATTAATTGATTTGTATGAATCCATTGCTAGTAGATGAAGTTATACATTATTTGATTCATCGCTGGGGAAAAAAATATGATTTTAGACTCTTTAGAAGAGGAAAATTTGTGTATTTTCAAATGATGTGGGGATTTCTTGGACAGGAATCATTCCCTTTAAGTGAAGATGAATATAAAAAATCGATAGCTGATAAAATCGAGATTTTAAATAGATGTGGCTATTCAGAAGAAGTGAGGGAATGGCTAAAGAAAGTCAATGCTAAGCCAAGATTAGGTAGAGCTGTCAGCTTGCAATTAAATCTTAATGAGAAGATGAAAGAGTTTTTGACTTAAGATTTTCTGATAAGTAAGTTAATCCAGTACCCACAAAAAATAAAAAAACAATCGATATAGATAGCAATGACATAGTCAATGGGTCTGTTGAAGGGGTAATCACCGCAGATAATATTGCGGATGAAATTACAACTATCTTCCAATTCGAAATCATTTTTTCTGTTGTGATTATTCCAAGAGAACCAAGAATAAATTGTAATACTGGCAATTGAAAAGCTATAGCAGTGCTGGACATTAATAAGAGAACAAAATCAAAATATCTCTCTATAGACCAAGTTGGTTCAACAATATCAGCACCGAAACTAATGAAGAACTTTATTGCCGCAGGGACTAATATCCACCATGAAAAAATTAATCCTAAAAAAAACAGAAAACCTGAACCAAAAACTGCAGGCAAGATAAGGCTTTTTTCTTGTTTTGTTAAACCAGGAGAAATGAATAATATGATTTGATAAAAAATATAAGGCATAGAAACAATCAATCCGCTGTAACCTGCAACTTTAATAGCGACAAATAAAAACTCTCCTGGAGCAAGTTGTAGTAAATGAATATCCCCAGCTGGAATTTCTAAAAAAGATATTAATGGCTTTATGATGAGAAAACTAAAGAATATTGAAATAAGTATTGAGTAAATTGAGTTTAGTATCCTTTGACGAAGCTCCTCTAAATGATCACTAAAAGTCATCGAATCAGATAATTTTTTTTCACTTTGACCTGTACCTCTCATTGATTATTTGATATAAATTGTTTAAGAAAAAGGTTTAAAACTACTATTGTCAAAGTCCAATTTATTTTTAGATAAACTTAACTATTTGCTTAATTTAGGATTTGTTGGATCTGGTAATAAGAAAGGAGGGGCATCATTTAAAGATGATTCACCATATGTTTCATATTCTCTATATCCACCCATTTTCCCATTTGTTTTCATTAAAGCGCTTACGAAGGCAAGTAGTAAGAAAACAGTAGGAGCTCCAATTATTAATGCAGCACCAAATAGATATCCAACAATAAATTCTGGAAAACTATGATTTCCTAAAAATTCATGAGTGCCTAAAAGAAAATCAAACATTTAGATTTAAAAATTTTTTTTATTATAAACTAAATTACTGTTTTAAGATTTTTTTTAATGTAATCTTCTCCTCTTGTAGGATTTCCCCAAATAATTTCTCCATTTTTAAAGGATACGCAACCCGGTCCTCCGTTTTTGATTTTTTGCAAATCTTTAATCTTTACTAAATTAATTGGAACTTTAATGTTTCTTTTTGCCTTACTAAATAAAGCAGCTAAATCTGCAGCTATTTGAAGATCTTGTTCAGATGCTACTTGAGATGAAGACTTCAAAACTACATGACTGCCTGGTGATTCCTGAGCATGAAACCATAAATCGCCTTTTTTTGAAAACTTAAAGCTTATTAAATCATTTTGCCTCATATTTCGCCCTACCTGAAGCTTTAATCCTGTGGGAGTGTCAACTTGAATTGGTGAAGACTCTATCTTATATGTACTTTTCTGATCTTCTCTTTGCTTCTTGATATTGATATTAAACTCGTTACAAATTTCTTCCATAATTTCTTCTAGTAGTTTGATTCTCATAGAAAGTTTTTCATGATTTAAAGAATTTAAATTTTCTAGAAGCGTAGTGAATTCGTCTAATCTCTCTATATTTGTTTTGTAAATACTTAATCTTTCTTTTATTAATTCTCTAGATCTCTTTAGTTTTTTTGACTTTTTATATAGTTTTTGTCCCTTTATAATGTCTTGTTTTTTAATTTCATGTGAAGAGAATATAATATCAGCTTTTTCTTTATATAACTCGTATTTTTCTGATTTTGTAAGAAGATCATATTGAATATTTAAATTCTTTTTCTCAGTATTGGTCTGTTTAAAAATTATCCCTTCAATTTTCTTTTCCAATAATTCAAGTTTTTTTTGTTTCAGATGATAATCATAATAATTTTCTAAGTTTGTGCATAAATCTATTTTATTTTCGCAATTAATTTCCCTATCAAAAAACCAAACGCAGTAAAAATCTTTGTTGAATATAGAAAAGTTAAAGTTATTGTTTTTAAACCTGTTTATCCAAATCTTCCAATTTTTAAATATCTCCTTTAAGTCTGAGTTGCTAATGAAATCAATATTTTTTTCCATTATTTCTGAGTTAACAGTTGCGCTAACAACCTCTAATTGTTTTGTGAGGATAGGGCTTACTCCTTGATAGGTATTTATTAAACAGTATTTCAAAGACTCAGGTACTATTGAAATTGAGTCTTTCCATGATTGAAAAGTCTCATCTTCTCTAGGTTGTTTTTTGAGATTGACTGGAGGGCCAGAATAAATTGATCCCGTTGAAATTGTTCTAAAACTAGATTGACTTGATTTAATTTGTTTACCAACGGCAATTATTTTATGTTTATTATCCAGATAAAAAATATTACTATGTTTTCCCATTAATTCAAAAATTAAATACTTATTAATTTCATCTCCAGGTTTTTTTGCAAAACTAAATTTTATAACTCTCTCAAAACCATCTTGATCAATCGAAATTAAAGCCATATACTTTAACCCGTATCTTATTTGTTTGGAAAGTGTGCTTTCTCTCCCAATCTTTTCTGGCTTATTTATTTTTAGTATTCTTGGAGAGTCTCCATTCCATGAAACTTCTAACCATGTTTGAGAATCAACTCCTCTGAAACATAATTGAACCGTATTAGGCTCTGGTTGTTGGGCAGTCTCAAACTTTGTAGGTAAGATGTTCTTTGTCAAATAATGCAAGACTGATCTAATAGATGTAATATCCATTATCTGTGGAACACCTTTTTGCATTATTCCTTTTTAATTCACAAGATGTTTATTTTACTGTAAAAAATTTAATATGAAAAATCAAAAAAAACTTATTATTCTTACTGGACCCAGCGGGGTAGGTAAAGGAACTGTTGTTAAAGAAATATTAGGTAAAGATAAAAATATTTGGCTTTCAATATCTGCAACTACTAGAGAACCTAGAGAGGGAGAGAAAGACGGGGAAAATTACTATTTTTTAAAACAAGAAAAATTTAAAGAAATGATTGAACAAAACCTTTTCCTTGAGTGGGCTCAATTCGCTGGTAACTACTATGGAACTCCTTTGTCTTCTGTTAATGAGAAAATAAAAAAAGGATTTAGTGTACTACTTGAAATTGAAGTAGAGGGAGCAAGGCAAATAAAAAATAAGTTTCCCAATTCACTGTCAATATTTTTACTTCCTCCTAATAAAGAAGAATTAGAGAGAAGAATAAGAAATAGAGGTACAGAAAAAGAAGAGGATATTAAAGAAAGACTCTTAAGGGCTAATTATGAGATTTCAGTATCAAATCAATTTGATTTTGCATTAACAAATTACAATGTTGATGAAACTGCAAAAAAAATAATCAAGTTAATAAAAACTTGATTATTTTCTCTTTATCAGCTCATTGGATGGAATAATAGATCAGGGAAAAACCTATTAAATTCAATAATTATTCCAGCTGTAAGGCTTAGCCAAATCGCTGCTACCACTGGGGCAGATCTGACAAATTTTGTGTTTAGAATTTTGAACATTTGTTTTATAAAAGTTTTTAAAGATGTTTAGCGAGGACCATTAAGTGTAATATTGTTGTCTTTCTCTCTTAAATCTCCATTTCTACCTTGTTTATTGGCAAGAAGGGGCCATTGCGCTCCTTTTACAAGACATTTTCTGGCTAAGTCTAGGTCAATAATGATCTCAAGATCTGCTGGATTCTTAGTCTTTTTTGATTCAATCAGATACTCTCTTCCTGACCAACCTATTATTCCAGCAATGTAAATGAACAATACACCTGGGATTAGTAAATCTCCTTCATGACCTCTATTTAAAAGTGCTCCCCATGGCTCAAGAGGGGGTCCAATAATTAAATGTGGAAGACCATCATCTCCACATGATGCTTTTCCGTATCTTTCAAATCTTGCGATATCTTTTTGAGTAGTTGCAGAATTTGCTCTCTCAATGAATTTAGGATTTTCAGAGCATTTTGTAAGGGCGGAAGCAGTAAATTCTGTGCTAGCTCTATCTGCGTTTAAAGCAGGCCCATTTGCAGCTAGAGCAATTGGAGTAATTCCTAAGAACAGAAAAACTGAGGTTATGATTGAAAAAAAGAATTTCATAAGTTGCAATCTTTAATTCCTTAAAGTGTGTTAAGTAAGAAATTAATATTAAAATAGAACAAGTTGAATCAAAAATGCATAAAGTTTTAGCTATTGAAACAAGTTGTGATGAGACATCTGTCTCAATAGTTTCTAATATTGGCGATACTTTCAGAATACATTCAAATATAATTGCTTCTCAAATTGAAGATCATTCAAAATGGGGAGGAGTTGTACCTGAACTTGCAGCAAGAAAACACCTAGAATTATTACCTTTTGTTTTAGATAAGGCTTTAGAAGAATCAAAAATCAAAATTGAGGAAGTTGACTATATTGCGTCAACTGTAGCTCCTGGATTAGTTGGCTGTTTACGAGTTGGCTCCATAACTGCAAGATCACTTTGCATGTTACATTCAAAACCATTTTTAGGAATTCATCATTTGGAGGGGCATTTATCCTCAATTCTATTTTCAGAAAACTATCCAAAGAAATCCTTTCTTACACTACTTGTTAGCGGCGGGCATACTGAATTGATAAAGGTTGATGAGAGAAGGGTAATGCAAAGACTTGGGAAAAGTTTTGATGATGCTGCTGGAGAAGCCTTTGATAAAGTTGGCAGACTATTAGGTCTTAGTTATCCAGGAGGACCGGCGATTGAAAAGATTGCTAAAAATGGGGACCCAATGAAATTTAATTTACCAAAATGTAAGATTTCTGATAAAAAAGGTGGATTTCTTAAATATGATTTCTCTTTTAGTGGTCTAAAAACTGCCGTATTAAGATTAGTTGAGAGAATAAATTTGGATGGGAATACCGTTCCAATTCCTGATATTGCTGCAAGTTTTGAAAGAGTAGTGGCAGAGGTCTTGGTAGAGAGAACAATAAAATGCGCAGATGATCATAGTTTGGAGAATATTGTTGTTGTTGGAGGAGTGGCTGCTAACAATACATTAAGAAAAATGATGATTAGTGAAGCTAGTAAAAAATCTATTAAAGTTCATTTAGCTCCCCTTAATCTTTGTACAGATAATGCGGCAATGATTGGAGCGGCAGCTTTGTTCAGGATCAAATTTAAGGATCATTTAAGTTCCCTTAAATTAGGTGTCGCAGGAAGACTATCAATTGAACAAGCAAATACCCTTTATGAAGAAAATCCTCCTTTCTAATTTCAATGAACAAACAACCTAAAATCGAGATTAAAGAGACAAAAAATTTAGTTGATAAAAAGGAACTTAATTTGTGGAAAAGAGGTTTTACCCCTCAAGCTGAAATATGGAATGGAAGGATGGCAACTGTTGGTATAGGAATTATTTTTATAATTATTGCTTTAATAAGCCAGTTTTCTTGATAGAAATAAAATTCATTTTCTTAAAAGTAGTTTGAAATATTTAAAAAAAAATACTCTTGTTAAGCCGATGAATTAAATTAAAAAGTATTGTATTTAATGGACTTCAGATAAGATTGTTGATTTAATCAAAATAATAAATATTTCTACTATATATATTTTTTATGACGCCTGAAAGGCTGGGATTACTTTGGGGAATAACTGTATTCGCAGGTGCTTGTGCGCGATTATTTTCTTCTTTAACAGGATTCCCCAGTGTTGTTATTTTATTACTTTCTGGATTACTTATAGGAAGATCAGGTTTTGGATTGGTTGAGCCTTTAGATCTTGGCCAAGGGCTTGAAACTATTGTAGGGCTTCTAGTCTGTTTGGTTCTATTTGAAGGGGGACTAAATTTAAAACTGCCTGAGGGGAATATAAGAAATACTGTTTTGAAAATTTCATTAGTAAGTCTTTTTATTTCATTATCAGCTGGAATTTTTATTGCTCATTGGCTGGCAGGCCTATCATGGCAAGTTGCCGGAATATATAGTGCCATCGTTCTAGCTACTGGACCAACAGTTGTCTCTCCATTAGTTGAACAAATAAAATTGGCTTCACCTGTCTCGGAAGTTTTAAAAGCTGAGGGGTTGTTGCTTGAACCAATTGGTGCAGTACTGGCATTACTGCTTTTAGAACTGACTCTAGGGGATCTGCATGGGATCAACGATGTATTCATAGCATTAATGCAAAGATTAGGGGGAGGAGTCTTAATCGGATTAAGTACAGGATGGTTACTATCAGAAATTTTAAAAAAAATAAAAAATGAAGCCTCATTTGGTATAGAGCTTCAAGTTACCCTTGGATTTATTTTCCTTGTGTATGGAATTTGCGAATATTTTTTGCCAGAATCTGGCTTGCCGGCTTCTGTCTCGGCAGGTTTTATTGTAGGCAAAAGAGAAATTATAGATAAGGAGAGATTGGATAATCTAATAGGTGAATTAGCTCAATTAGCAATAACAGTTCTTTTCCCTCTTTTGGCCGCTGACGTTTCTTGGAGTGAATTAAGTCCGCTTGGATGGGGAGGGATTATTTGCGTTTTTATGTTGATGGTAATTGTTCGTCCTATCTCTATCTCAATTGCGACACTGGGTAAAGAACTAAACTTAAAAGAAAAGATATTTTTAGCCTGGTTAGCCCCAAGAGGTATTGTTACTGCAGCGGTAGCTTCTCTTTTTTCTATCAGATTAGAGCAGGCTGGTATTCTTGGTGCTGGTCGTCTCCAAGGTTTAGTTTTTCTTACTATATTGATGACGGTAGGACTACAAGGTCTTTCAGCTAAACCTTTGGCGAGTAGACTTAAATTAGAACAAAATAAATAATTTAGGTTGATTTTAGACATCTTTCAATTCGAGATCTATCAGTTTTAATCTCTGAGAAAAGCTCCCAACTTTGAATTAAGTCTGGTCCACTGAGAGATCCAAAAAAAGCTACTCTTAATGATTTCATTAATATCCCTTTTTTAACATCATGAATTTTCGAGATTTCGTTTATTATTTCTTTAGCTTTTTCTTTATCTAGTTTTATAGTATTTTGTTCATTTAAATAATTTAAAATTAGCTTTAAAGATGCTTTGCTGTCCTTGTTTTCCAGAAAATCTTGACCTTCTTTTTGAATTGTAGGTATCAAGAAAAATGGTTCTGATTGTTCAATTACATCTTTTAAAAGAGTCATAGAGTCTCTGAGCAAAATTGATAATTTATGTGCCCATTCTTGAGATGGCGGTACCCAACCATAATTATCCCAGTATTTTCTCATGATCTCACTTAACTTTATTGACTCCATTTTTTTTATATGTTGAGAATTAATCCAGTTGAGTTTTTCCCAACTGAATTTAGCCCCACCTTTATTTACGTCTGATAAGTCAAAAATTTCAGATATCTCTTCAAGTGAAAGTATTTCTCTGTCGACAGATTTTGGAGACCAACCTAAAAAGGCCATATAGTTCGATAAGGCCTCAGGTAAATATCCCATATCTTTAAATTCGTCAATTGAGGTAACGCAATCTCTTTTAGATAATTTTTTCCCTTCACTATTTAGTATTAGAGGTGTATGCGAAAATGTCGGCAAATTAAAATTTAATGCTTTATAAATCAATATTTGTTTTGCAGTGTTTGAGATATGGTCTTCACCCCTGACAACATGAGTAATATTCATGAAATTATCATCAACTACTACTGCAAGATTATACAAAGGATCTCCAATCTCATATCCTTTTGCCCTTCTTGACAAAACTAAATCACCACCCAAGTCCTTCCCTTGCCATTTGATTTCACCTCTTATCTGATCTATCCATTTAATTTCAATTCTTTCATCAATCTTAAACCTTATTACTGAAGTCCTCCCTTGGGATATGAATGTTTCTATTTCTTCTTTTGAAAGACTTCTGTGTCTATTATCATGCTTTGGAGGTAATCCTTTCTTTTTTTGTTCTTCTCTTAATTCAGAAATCTCATCTTCTGTTGTAAAGCATCTATATGCAGCTCCACATTCCAATAGCTTTTTGATGTAACTTTTGTAAATAGAAATTCGGTCACTTTGCTTTATAGGTTCTTCATCCCATTTAAGTCCAAGCCATTTCAACCCCTCTAATATATTTTTTGTATATTCAGATTTAGATCGAAGAAAATCTGTATCTTCTATCCTTATGAGAAACTTTCCGCCTATATTTTTCGCATACAACCAGTTGAATAATGCTGTTCGTGCTGTCCCAATATGGAATAAACCCGTTGGACTCGGGGCTAGTCTTAATCGTTTTTCCAAATTTCTTTTAGAAAAAACGGGACCGACGGGATTCGAACCCGCAACTTCCGCCGTGACAGGGCGGTGCTCTAACCAGTTGAACTACGGTCCCAGATTTTGTTCTAAATTTATTTAGAACTTCATCTTTAAAATTATCAGATCATAATACTTAATTTATGGTGTTGTAATAAAAAAAATTTATTAATTTGAGGATTTACAGAAATAGTTAGATTTGCAGCTGCCTTAATATAAACAACTATTTATTTTTGTGGTCTAAAACCAGCAGGTTCTATCAACCTAACTTGGTTGCCTCTAGCGGTAAATTCTCTGCCTTGGTCACTTTGTACAACAACTCTCCCACCAGATTTAACTCTGATGACTCTTGCACGAACCCATCCTAAAGCTGCTGATTCGAGGACTTTAACAACGTCCCCAGGTTGAAGATCTAACTCCATCTTATGAAAAAATGATTTACATAATGTTGATCAAACGCGTCGTGGAGGACTTGAACCCCCGACATCAGGTTTTGGAGACCTGCGTTCTACCAACTGAACTAACGACGCATTTTTATGATTATAAGCGCCTTTGCGACCGATAAGTTGATTAATTTACAACTTTATCGATCAAAGCGTTGTTTCACGCGAGTAGCTTTTCCTACTCTATCTCTCAGATAGAATAACTTAGCTCTTCTTACTTTACCTCTACGTTCAACTTTTAGAGAAGCAACCTGTGGACTATGTAGCATAAATACTCTTTCAACACCTATACCCTGAAAAATTCTTCTAACTGTAATAGTCTGGTTAACACCCCCATGTCTTTTTGCTATTACTACACCTTCATAAGGTTGAACTCTTTCTTTATTACCTTCCGTAATTTTTACTCCAACTTTAACAGTGTCTCCAACATAAATTTCGGGTAATTCTTTTTTTAGTTGGGCATTCTCAAATTCCTTAATAACTTGAGTCGCGCTTAAGGTTTGCGTAGTTTCAGAAACCATTTTTTTTTCTTTTTGTTCAACTGATACATCAACTGATGCATCAGTATTAATAACGGTTTCTAATTCATTCTCTTGTTTCTCTTTGGCCATTTTGGTCTTTATTATCCTACAAGTTCTATATCTTAACCTTTTGACTCGCCTTTAGTAACCTTTTTGGTAAATGAAATTGTTTTTGAAAACATTTGAAATCCCGTTATGAGCATCCATAAAACTCCAAGGGAATTTAATATTACGTATATTAATTCCCCATTATCACCAAGCCATTCGCCCTCATGAAGAGACATTAACCAATGAACTTGTTCTCTAGAGTAACCTAATAAATCTTTTGTAACCCTATAAAAAAGTCCGGTAATCGAAGAAATAAATAATGGAAGAAAAACCCAAGGCGCCAAAGCCTTGTGAAATTGCCTAGAATTAAATAAAGTTTTCATTTTTGTTTCTTTCCAATTGTTATTGATAGATTTAAAATAACCAAATCCATAATGGCTATTTTGAAAATATCTAGCTATTCCTATTATTTATTCCAATGAGACATTTTGCAGATCTTTTATTAAATAAAAATAATTCCAAAATTAATGATCAAGTTCCTTTTATTCAAAGAAGAAGAGGAATAGAAATAAAGTCTGCACGTGAAATAAATTTGATGAAAAAATCTAGCAGAATAGTTGCAACAGTTTTAAGTGAAATTAATGATTTAATTAAACCAGGAATGAGCACAAAAGATCTAGATGATTTTGCAGAGAAGAGAATAAAAAGTTTTGGAGCTGTGCCAAGTTTTAAAGGTTACCATGGTTTTCCTGCTAGCATCTGTTCGAGTATTAATAATGAGGTTGTTCACGGAATACCAAGTAAAAATAAAATAATCAAGAATGGTGACTTAGTTAAAATTGATACGGGAGCATATTTAAACGGCTTCCATGGTGATAGTTGTATATCAATATGTGTAGGAGAGGTTAGTAAAGAGGTCCAAAATCTAAGTGATGTGGCATATGAAGCACTTTATGCTGGGCTGTCAAAAATCAAGGCTGGTAATACACTTTTTGATGTGGCTGGATCAATTGAAGATATTGTTAAAAAAAATGGGTTTAGTGTTGTTGAAGATTATACAGGCCATGGAGTTGGAAGAAACCTTCATGAAGAACCCTCTGTATTTAATTTTCGTACCAAAGAATTGCCCAATGTAGTACTTCGTGAAGGTATGACATTGGCAGTAGAACCTATTGTCAACGAGGGGAGTAAATTTTGTAAAACGTTAAATGATAGATGGACTGTTATAACAAAAGATGGAAAATTATCGGCACAATGGGAACATACAATAGTTGTTTTAAAAGATGGTATCGAAATTCTTACAGACAGAGATTTTTAGGTACTAGGATTTATATCCATATATGATTTGGCAATATAAAAAATTAAAAAATTCTTTCAGGGGGAAAAGTAAGTAAGTAAATGGATTTGGACTAATTATTATTAAATAACTTTTGGAATTAGCTAGATCATAAATTTTTTTAGAAACGAATTTCGGACTCATTAAACCAATAGGATTTAGCTCTGATTTAAAAGGCCCTAAAATGATTTTTTTTATAATTAATTTTTTCTTAGAATCCTTGTCTAGAAAATTTTTTTTGAAGGAAACTAACCGACCAATAAGGGATTTACTTATCTCATATGATGGATTTAGTGCTGGTAATATTTCTGCTTCAGATGTATTTATCCAAATCTCTTTTTTTATTGATGACTCATTTTTAAAAGCAATTTCTTCAAATAAATTTAAAATTTTGAATTTGCTTAATGCATTTATTTCAATTGAGTTTTCATAATTAGAGTTTTCTCTGCTTAAATTGTAGATGCCGTGGTTCAAAATTAAAATATCTATTTTTTTTAAATGCTTTTTTAATGTCGACTCTTTCCCACATTCCCATTCAATCCATTCATTAGGAGATTCAAGATTTATTTCATAATTAGTTTTACTATGAGTAAATCCAATCACTTTATATCCTTTCTGACGGAACAACTTGGTTAATTCTTTCCCTAAAGCTCCAGAAGCTCCAGTAATTCCAACAGTTTTTTTGTTTTTGGTTGAACCTATCATTTTTATTGATTTTAATGAAATGCCAAAGAATTGAGATAAATTATTCTAAAATTAAATTTTTGTTTATTTATTTGATTAAAACTCATAAATAAAAATTTGTTTAGTTCAAAAAAAAATATTATCTTGAATTTATTGATAAATATTTTTACTAATTATGAGCGATATATTGTTAATTGGTTCATGTGAGCCTTTTAGTGGTAAGTCTGCATTGGTTCTTGGGATAGCAAAAAGACTTCTACAGGGGAAAAAACAAGTTCGTATAGGTAAACCACTAGCAACATGTATCGAACTTACAAGTCTGCCTTCAATGTCTTATGAAGGATTAATAGATGATGATGTTAAGTTTATTGGATCTACTTTAAATGTAGAAGAGGAGAATTTAATCCCCTCAGTAGGATTGTTAGACAATATATCAGCTGAAAAAAGAATATTTAATAAAGACTTACTTCCAGGGAAAGGTTTTGACCAAATTGAGAAACTAGTTAATGATGATTTTGAAGGATTGAATATTCTTGAAGCTGCTGGAAATCTTCATGAAGGAATGATTTATGGTTTAAGTCTCCCACAACTAGCTGAGAATTTAGATGCGAAAGTTTTAATTGTAAATTTATGGGAGGATTGTAAAAGCGTAGACGCATTACTTGATGCGAAAAAACAATTAGGAGATCATTTGGCTGGGGTGGTGTTGAATGCAGTTTTGCCTCAAGAAGTCGAAAAAGTTAAAAATGAAATTATACCTTCACTTAAAGATCTGAATATTGAAGTATTTGGAGTGATGCCTAAATCACCACTGCTCAGAAGTGTTACCGTTGGTGAACTCGTAAGAAGACTAGATGCCAAGGTAATTTGTTGCCCTGAAAAAGATCAATTACTTGTTGAGACATTAAGTATTGGTGCAATGGGGGTAAATTCTGCAATGGAATTTTTCAGAAGAAGACGAAATATGGCTGTGGTAACTGGCGCTGATAGAACTGATATACAGCTGGCGGCTTTGGAAGCCTCGACTCAATGCCTCATTTTAACTGGTTTGGGTGAACCTTTATCACAATTGATTCATAGGGCAGAAGAATTGGAAGTGCCAATTTTAAAGGTGGAATTAGATACTCTCGCCTCAGTTGAAATTATTGAACAAGCTTTTGGTCATGTCAGAATACATGAGTCAATTAAAGCTTCTTATGCTGTTCAATTGGTTCAGGAGCATGTAAATCTAAAAAGAATTCTCGAAAAGATAGATTTTCCCTGCAATTTTTCAGAAAAATGCTAATTTCAAATATAGGAACCATTTTATTTTGAGTCGCTCATTAGATCTACCAGCAACACAAGGCGTTGACGCCTTAGCTCAAGAACTTGCAAAACTCCAGGATAATGGGAAAAGGAGGATTGCTTTTTTGGGTACTAGACATGTACCGGTTGTTGACATCCACTTGATTGAATTGATAGCAAGGTCGTTAGCTGAGGAAGGCCATAATATCCTTACATCTGGATCTCAAGGTGTTAATGCAGCTGTTATTCGAGCTGTTTTGGATATTAATCCATCATTATTGACAGTTTTATTACCACAAAGCCTTGATAAACAAATTCCCGAAATAAAAGATCAGCTTGAAATGGTAATGCATTTGGTTGAAAAAAGTGAAAATGATGAATTGCCTTTGCCACTTGCAAGTAGTCTTTGTAATCAAGAAATTATTACTAGATGTGATCAATTAATATGTTTTGCTTTTCACGATAGTGAAACCATATTAAATAGTTGTAGATGCGCTGAAGAAATGGGAAAAATGGTTAGTTTATTATTTTTTGATTAAAAAATCTATTTCCCCTTTTTAAGGATAAATTATGCTAATAATGTTTAGCTTTAAAAATATTTAAAATGGCAGAAAGTTTTTCATTTGATGTAGTTTCTGATTTTGAGAGACAGGAATTAGTCAACACTTTGGATCAAGTAAAAAGGGAGATTTCTCAGCGTTATGATCTCAAAGGAACAGATACTACAATTGATCTAGATAAAGAAAATATTTTTATAACCACAAATAGCGAACTAACCTTAGATGCTATTAACGATGTAATTAGACAAAAGGCAATAAAAAGAAACTTATCTTTAAAAATTTTCGACTATGGTGATCTTGAAATAGTCAGTGGTAATAGGGTGAAACAGACAATTCTTTTAAAACAAGGAATTAAACAAGAAATAGCAAAAAAAATCAGTAAAAATATTAAAGATCAAATAAAAAAAATTAATGTCAGCATAAATGGGGAAACTCTCAGAGTTTCAAGTAAAAGCAAAAATGATCTCCAATTGGCAATTAAACTAATAAGTAGCTTGGAAGAGTCTTTGAACATTCCCCTAAAGGCTAACAACTTTAGATAGGATCTTGAATAGGATTATTTTAAAAATATGGAAGATTATTCAGAATCTCTTATAAAGTCGTTATTGAAAAAAGTAAGAGAATACCCTCGTTTTTCAACTGGAGAAGTAGAGAAATTTTGTTGGATGGCAGTACATGAGCATAAGCACGGTGTTTTACCCTCGGAATATGATATTAGGGAGATTGATGAGAACCTTTATCTGCAACTTTTGCAAGAATTTAAAACAAATATTTAATAAAATTATTTTTAAATATTTTTTGTAATTATTAAAAAAATATTTTAATTAAATGCCTTATTAATGCACTAAGTAATTTGATTAAATATGATTAAATAAAGAAATTCTTCAATGTCAACATCCTTTAAAAATGTAACTCCAACAGGTCCTGGTGGGACCGCAACACTACTTATTGTATTGTCTTTCACAGGTTTTCTTTTACTAACCCAGTCACTTTTTGTTGTACCTTCTGGACAGGTTGCGGTGGTAACAACTTTAGGCAAAGTAAGTGGTCCTTCTAGGAGAGCTGGTCTAAATTTTAAACTCCCCTTTATTCAGTCTGTGTATCCATTTGATATTAAAACTCAAGTTCAACCTGAAAAATTTGAAACTTTAACTAAGGACCTCCAAGTTATTAGGGCTACAGCCACTGTCAAGTATTCGGTAAAACCTAATGAAGCAGGTAGAATTTTCGCCACAATCGCGAGTAGAAATAGTGATGTGTATCAAAAAATTGTGCAACCATCTTTACTTAAGGCTCTTAAATCAGTCTTCTCTCAATATGAACTAGAGACTATCGCTACTGAATTTGCAGTTATTTCTGAAAAAGTTGGTGATACTGTTGCAAAAGAACTTAATTCTTTTGATTATGTAGACGTTAAAAGTTTAGATCTGACTGGATTAGAAATTGCTGAAGAATATAGGGCAGCTATAGAACAAAAGCAAATAGCCGGTCAACAATTATTAAGAGCAAAAACAGAGGTGGAAATTGCAGAACAAGAAGCACTTAGATATGAAACATTAAACAGAAGTCTTGATGATCAGGTACTTTTCAAATTATTCCTTGATAAATGGGATGGCAGTACACAAGTCGTTCCAGGACTACCAGGTTCAGAAGGAGGTTCTCCTCCAGTCATTGTTGGTGGTAAAAGATAATTAATTAAATATATCTTTCCTCTTATCGTTTTGTATTCTGACTTCTATTTTTTAATAGAAAATAAAAATATTAGTTTTTGATAACACTAAATGATTGTTCAAATGCTTCTATAGTTTTATCAATTTCTTCCTCATTATGAGCAAGTGATGTGAAACCAGCCTCAAAAGGACTTGGGGCTAAATAAATTCCTCGTTTAAGCATCTCTCTGTGCAATCTCCCAAATAGTTCAGCGTTATTTGTTTTTGCTTCACTAAAGTTCCTAACTGGTCCATCACATAAGAAAAATCCAAACATAGCACTCACGCTTCCGCCGTTAATTGGTATACCATTGTTTTCTGCAGATTGGATTATACCTTCAATTAATCTAGAAGTTATGGTTCCTAATTTTTCATAGACCCCTTCTTGTTTAAGTAGCTCAAGAGTTTTTATTCCTGCAGTCATTGCAAGTGGATTTCCGCTTAAAGTACCTGCCTGATAGACAGGTCCTGCAGGAGCTACCATTGACATTATTTCTTTCCTACCTCCATAAGCTCCAACAGGTAGGCCTCCGCCAATTACTTTCCCGAGGGTAGTTAAATCAGGAGTAACTCCAAACTTTTCTTGAGCGCCTCCATAACTAATTCTGAACCCAGTCATAACCTCATCAAATACTAATAAGGATCCATTCTCAGTAGTTAATTCTCTTAAGCCTTCTAAAAATCCAGGCTCAGGAGTAATAAAGCCAGCGTTACCAACAATAGGCTCAAGGATTACTCCAGATATAGCGTCAGGGTTTTCAGAAAATAATTTTTTTACCGCTTCAAGATCGTTATATGGCGCAGTGAGTGTGTTCGCAGTAGTTGTTCGTGGAACACCTGGAGAATCTGGTAAGCCTAAGGTAGCTACACCTGATCCAGCTTTTACCAAAAACATGTCAGCATGTCCGTGGTAGCAACCATCAAATTTAATAACTTTATCTCTACCAGTGAACGCTCTCATAAGCCTTAAAACAGCCATGCATGCTTCGGTCCCACTATTTACAAATCTAACCATTTCTACTGATGGAACAGCATTTATGACCATTTCTGCAAGTTTGTTTTCTAAAACACATGGAGCTCCAAAGCTTGTGCCTTTTTCAATTGCTTCTTGTAATGCCGTTATGACTTCAGGATGAGCATGTCCACATATTGCAGGTCCCCAACTTCCTATGTAATCAATATATCTATTCCCATCGATATCCCAAGCATATGGTCCTTTAACTCTGTCAAAAACAATTGGTTTTCCACCAACAGACTTAAAAGCTCTCACTGGGGAACTAACTCCTCCGGGCATTAGTTCTTGAGCAGCGGAGAAAACTTCTTCTGATTGGGAGTAATTTAATATTTCAGTCACAGTTTAAATAAATAAAGCTTTGAGGAAAATTTTGTCATGTTCTAAATTAGAAATAAGTAAAAATTTTGTCAATCAATTTGAAATTCTACATTATGATATTTTTATTGCGATAGTTTGGTTTGTAAATTATTAATTTTAAGAAAATCATAATACAAATTAATAACATTATTGAATAACCCTCTATTAATAAGGGTTTTTAGTCATTAATCCTATCTTATATATTAAATTTATATTTCGAAAAAATCATCTTCATCATCAAAAAAATCTACATTTATGTCACTTAAGTTAATGTCAATCATTACTGGAGCATGATCACTTGGGCGTAAATCCCCCCTAGGTGTGCTGTCTATCACACAACTTTTAAGTTTTGAGGATAGTTCTTTACTAATGTAGATATGGTCTATTCTCCAACCTTTATTTAATTCATATGCGTTATTACGGTAATCCCACCAACTCCAATGACCAGTATTTTTTTCAAAAATCCTGAAAGAATCAATTAATCTTTCTTTCAGAACATTATTTAGTGCATTTCTCTCTATATCTGATGCCATTATTCCTCCTTCATATTTCTTAGGATCATGAATATCTAAATCAGATGGAGCAATATTAAAATCACCCATAAGACAGATTAATTCTCCTTTTTTTTCTTGTTCATCCAAAAAAGAAGCTAAACAATTCAACCAATTAATTTTGTATTCGAACTTATCTGATTCTAGTGAAGAACCATTAGGCACATAAACATTTATGATTTTTATACCGTTAATGTCTGCAGATATTAATCTTTTTTGATCAAGTGAGATTTCATTATTTTGATCAAATTCATTAAAGTGGTAAAATCCCTTTTTAATATTATTTGCTTTAACTTTAGAAATAATAGCGACACCATTATAAGATTTTTGTCCAAAAACCTCTACTGAGTAGCCCAATTTTTTGAAAGGTTCAAATGGAAAACTGTCATCCATCACTTTTGTTTCCTGTAAACAAAGAATATCTGGATTAACATGATTAATCCAATCTATTACTTGCAAAAGTCTGGTTCTTATAGAGTTAACATTCCAAGTTGCTATTAACAAATTATCACTAAATTATGTAAGATTAAGTTAACAGATATTTTAGCATTAAAGAATTTTGAATTTTAATAAAATGAAAATTTATTTTTGTAATAAACTTTCAAAATCAATAACTATTGTTATTTTCTTTATTTCATTAATTTTCTTAAAATCTGATTTCATAAATGCTGAATATTTTGAAGAATTAGAAATCGATAACACAACTAAAACAAATGTGGATAGTTCAGCCTTTCCTACTAACCCATTTGAAATTATGGGAATGATAAGGAGATATAACAGTTTAAATGATGCGACTAATCCTTCTGATGCTTTAGATGATGCTTTAAAGTCTTATAATAGTTCAGAGGAAAAATAAGAAATATAAAATAAATTGTTATTTTAATTTTTTTAATATGTTAAAGAATCCTATTCCAAAAGTAAGTAATCATTTGCAGTACAGGGCAATTGGTATTATTAAAGCAAAATTCATCCCTCATAATAGTGAGCAATTAAATAGAGGCTTTTTAACTGATAATAAAGGTGAGAAAATCGAAACAGTTATCCTTGGTAAAGCATTATCTCTCCTAAAAAAGCATATTGATTTAGAGGAAAACTATTTTTGGATTGTTTATCCAAAAAATAAAAATACTCAAAACTTGCATTTACAGGTTTCGGGTATCTGGGATCCATATCAGCTTAATGATTTTTCGAATGATTCTTCAAAAACAAATTTTTCGAAATTATTAGATGAATTAGATTTAAAAGATAATTATTTTTCTGTTAGAGGAGAATTAGTTTTTGTAAACACTCAAAAAAAGGAATTTGTTATCAAAATCTGCTTGGCTTCAAATCCAAAAAATTTAAAAAATAAAAATTTTAAATTAGTAATTAAAGGAGAGCTTTCTATTGAAATTCTCAATAGTTTTGTAAGTTTAGATGTTATGAGAGATGGAAATTCACTGAAATTAATTGATTATGAAATTATAGAAAAAAATTTTTCTATAAAAAATAAAATGAAAAATTAATCTTAAAAGTAACTTTGACAAATCAAAAATCTAAGTTTTATGGAAGATCTTTTAATTGAATGTTCTCCAGGCATCTCTGGAGATATGTTATTAGGAGCTTTTTATGACTTAGGTGTTCCTAAAAAAGTAATTGAACAACCTCTTATTAATCTTGGATTAAAAGATCTATATGATCTAGAATTTCAAGAATCTAAAAGCTACTCAATCAGGGGTATCAAGGCTAAGGTTACGAATATTGAGTGCAGTCCAATTAAAAGAAATTGGAGAAGCATAAAAGAACTTATTTTAAATGGGCTTTTAGAAGATAAATTAAAGCAAATAATATATGAAGTATTTGAATCCTTAGCTACTGCTGAGGGAAAAGTTCATGGTATTAAATCCGATGATGTACATTTTCATGAAATTGGGGCTATCGATTCATTAGTAGATGTCATAGGAGCCTGTGCTGCTTTGAATTACTTAAATCCTAAAAAAGTCTATTGTAATGAACCGATGTTAGGTAAAGGGTTTGTTCAAACAGAACATGGAAAATTATCTGTTCCCCCTCCCGCTGTAATAGAGCTAATAAGACAAAAAAATATTAAGGTTTCATCAAGCTTAGACTCAATACATGGTGAACTATCTACACCAACTGGCATTGCTTTACTTTCTAATTTAGTTGACTATCTGCAACCCCCATCAAAATATTCTATTAATTCTTATGGAGTAGGCATTGGTAACCTAAAATTTTCAATCCCAAATTTGGTTAGAGTGTATAAAATTTCTTCATTTGAGGATTCTTATACTAATGAACAAATTAATCCAAAGTGTGAAGAGATATCTGTTCAAGAAGCATGGATTGACGACCAAACACCTGAAGATATTTCTAATTTTGTAGAGAAACTAAGAATTGAGGGAGCTTACGACGTTTCTTATCAAGCTATCAATATGAAAAAAAATAGAATTGGATTTTCTATTCAAGTTATCCTTCCCATAGAGAAAAAAGAACTCTTTAGAAGATTATGGTTTGATTATTCCAGTACTATTGGAGTTCGAGAAAGGACTCAATCAAGGTGGATATTACTTAGAAGGAGAGGCGAATGTTCAACCACTTTTGGAAATATAAAAGTTAAACAAACTTTGAAACCAGATGGATCAATTACTATGAAACCTGAAAATGACGAAGTTTTGAGATTAAAACTAGAATTTAAAAAATCAACTGAAGAAATAAGAAAAATCATAGATAAATCAAGTAAAAAATTTAAAGCATTTGAAAACTGGAAATGAGATTAAGTAAAAGAAGTCAATCATATTTGTGATTTCTTAAAAAATTAATTTCCCTGGTTTAAAGAGTATTTTCTTCCTATCAAGCTTGTTTTACTTTTGAATCTTTTTTGATATTGACCCTATTTCTTTTGGTTATTAATTTAGAAAAATGGTAAGAAGCATTTAGTTTTTTTATCTAAACTTGGTATCAGAGTGATTGATGCAATAAGTCCTAAAGTCATGATGAAAATCGCTGGTAAAATTGCCTCTACCATTCTTTCATCTCCAGCATATTGATATATTCTCACAGATAATGTATCGAAATCGAATGGTCTTAAAATAAATGTTATTGGTAATTCTTTTATGGTGTCTACAAAAACTAAAAGTGAGCCAACCAATATTGGTCCTTTGAGTAAAGGGAGATGAATCCTTTTAATGATTCCCAGCCAGTTCTCTCCTAGTCCAAGCGCAGCTTCATCAATGCTAGGAGAAATTCTTTCAAGACTTGAATCTATAGAACCTTTTGAAATAGTTAGAAATCTGACAAGATAACCCCAAATTAGTAAGCAAATAGCAATGAAATTGAATTTTGAAGAAGAAATGCTTATCAAAGATAAAGCTAATACAGTGCCGGGAATTGCGTAACCTATCCCCGCAAGGTTTGTTATTATTCCAAACAAAAAGCTTTTATTTGGACGTCTTGATAAGGAAATCATCAATGAGAATAGCATCGTTATTAATGCTGTAAAAAATCCTAGACTAATAGTTCTTAATGCAAGAGAAAGTAATTCAATAGATAAACCTTTTTGAATTTGATCGATATTTAGCAGAACCCAAAAACATGGAATTCCAAAAGAGAAAATTGGAGGAAATAATGATGCTGTTATTGCCAAAAGAGCTCTAGTTTTTTTTAATTCCCATCCTTGAGAATCTTTTGATGCAGGATTTTCACTCCACCTCTTTGATTTTCTTCTAGAAAATTTTTCAAAAATAATTAAAGTGAAAATAATTAACAAGGCTACCAACGACAATCCAACAGCACTTTTTGGATTCCCCTCAATTATCCAATTTTCGGCTATTCCTGTAGAAATACTTGGAATATTCAATAATGCAAATGTCCCCAACTCATTCATTACTTCCATACACATTAAACTTATTCCTGTTATTAGTGCTGGTAACGCCATTGGAAAAGCGATTTTAAAGAAGCTTTGCCATGGTCCAACACCTAATCCTCTACTAGCATTGATTTGATTCACTCCAAATTTATTAAAACTTTCGTTAGCAAGAATGAATACATATGGATAAGTAGAAATTGAAAGTATTAAAACCCCCCACCATAAACCAGTTACTTGATATCCAAAGATACTTCCTAAATCCTGCAAAACAGCTGTTATTAGATATGCTGGGGCAGCTAGTGGAACTATCTGACAAATACGGAGAATTTTTCTGAATTTAAAATCACAATTTGATAGCAACCATCCATTTAAGGTTCCTAAGCCTCCTCCAAATAAACTAGTCAGGGCTAAAATTTTTAAAGTACCTACTACCTCTTCTCCTCCTGCAATCCCTAATGAAAAATTCCCACTAATAATGTAATCAATGCCCTCTAAAAGAAAATTGGAAATTGGAATGATTACTAAGAGTGAAACAATAAACGAAGTGAAATAAAGAAGTTTTAATTCGTTTACTATTTTTTTAAATCCTTTAATAAGTATTTTCAAAAATTAATTAAATCCTAATATGTAATCTAATCTGAATTAAATCTACATGATGCGAGTTGATTTTTAATAGTTTGATGATCTAAGTTTTTCCCAATTAATACTATCTTGTTAGATTTTTCCTTTGTCCATTCCTCATCATCTAGAGAAAATCTCTTTCCAGATAGGTGAAAAATGTGTTTTCTTTCACTTTCCAGAAACCATAATATTCCTTTTGCTCTAAATACATTTTGTGAGATTTGATTATCTAAGAAATATTGAAACTTCCTTAAGGAAAATGGTTCAAATGTCTGATAAGAAACTGAGGTAAACCCTTCGATATTATTGCTCAAATCGTGAGAATGGGAAGAGTGATCATGCGAATGAGAAGAGTGATCATGCGAATGAGGAGAGTGATCATGCGAATGAGAAGAGTGATCATGCGAATGAGAAGAATGTTCATGCGAATGAGAAGAATGTTCATGCGAATGAGAAGAGTGATCGTGAGAATTGGAAGCGTGTTTAATTGCATTCTCCTCTACATTTTTTTTATTCTTCTCGAATTGAAAAGTATCTGTCTCAAATAGACCTACGCTCATTATTGTGTGTAATGCAACTTCGCTATTAGTTGATCTCAAAATCCTTGGTTCTTTTTTTATTTTATTTATAAACTCCTCTATTTTATTTAATTGTTTTTCATTTACTAAATCAGATTTATTTATAAGAAGGATATCACCGTACAAAATTTGAGAATAGGCGACACTTGTATTATTAATTTCAAAATCAAAATTTTCTCCGTCAATAACAGTGATTATCGAATCTAATCTTACTTTTTCTCTAAGATCACCAGCAGCAAAAGTCATGGCTACTGGTAATGGATCTGCTAGGCCAGTTGTCTCTACAATCAAATAGTCTAATTTTTCAGCTCTTTCTAAAACTTTGGATACTGTATTTAATAACTCGCCATTGATAGAACAACATATACATCCATTATTTAATTCGATCATATCTTCTGAGCCTTCTATTATTAAGTCATTATCTATTCCTATCTCTCCAAATTCGTTGACTAAAACAGCCGTTTTAATACCAACTTGATTTTTTAAAATATGATTTAGAAGTGTAGTTTTGCCAGAACCTAAAAATCCACTAATTATTGTAACTGGCAATAAATTTTTAGACATTTTGAATAGTTGAAAAATAGTTTATATTTTTATTGATCGAAAATTTTGTTGATTTCCGTAGCTAATGTTTGATCCAGATTCGTAATACCTCCCAGATCATGTGTATTTAATTTAATTATTACTTTTGCATAAACATTCTCCCAGTTAGGATGATGATTATATTTTTCACAAATTAAAGCAACCTTAGTCATAAAAGCAAAGGCTTCAATAAAATTTGCGAAGTTAAATTCTCTTTCGATTTGTTTAGATTTAATTTCCCAGCCAGGTATTTTGACAACTAATTCATTCAATTCTCCATCTTGCAAAATGTAGGGTTCCATTAAATAAGAAATCTGACTTATTACATTATAAATATTTTACATTTTCTCACCAATTATATGTACATTAATGATTCTTTCTTTTTGATCAAATCGATGTTCCCATAAATAAACTGCTTGCCATGAGCCAAGCATAATTTTTCCGTCTTGAAAACTTAAAGATAAACAAGTGTTTGTTAGGGATGTTTTAATATGTGCTGGCATGTCGTCAGCCCCCTCTTGATAATGTCTATAGGATATTTCTTCTCTATTTTTTGACAAGGTTAAGTAGGAATCATAGGGAACTATTGATTGCATATACTTTTTTAAGTCCCTTAATACATTTGGATCTGCGTTTTCATTAATAGTTAAACTGCAACTGGTATGAAGGGAAGTTAAATTTAAAATTCCGGAATGAAAATTATTTTTTTTAACACATAAATTTAAATCATATGTGATATCAATAAAACCCTCGCCATGGGTTATGAATTTTAATTTTGAAAATATTTGTTCCATATAAGTTAAAACTTAATTAATCAATATCCTATTATGGATAAAGATGCATGTTTTACTGCAGACATTAAAATTTTTATCTTAAGATAAATTTAATTTCCATTTAAATCTTTGGCTGAAACTCATTGGAATAAGCTGGGTGCTTACCTTAAAGAAACACAAATATTAGGTTCAATCCAAAATACACTTTATTGGGATCAGAATACTGGAATGCCAAAGAAAGGTGCTTCTTGGAGGTCTGAACAACTCACTTATATTGCAAAAGTATTGCATGAAAGAAATTCTTCCGAGGAATTTTCTAATTTAATACAATCTGCTAAAAATGAACTAGCAGATATTGAACGAAATTCCGATAATCAACTTTTCATAAAAGATAAAGAAAGAAATATTAGTCTTTTATCGAAGGAATTTAATAGAGAAAGAAATTTAGATCCTAAATTAGTTGAGTCTCTAGCAAAGGCAAAATCTAAAGGGTATGAAAGTTGGCAAGAAGCTAAGGAAAAATCAGATTTTAAAATTTTTCTTCCATTTTTTAAAGAATTAGTTAAATTGCGGATTGAAGAGGCAAAACAAATATCAGATCAATATTCACCATGGGAAACTTTAGCCCAACCCTTTGAGCCTGAATTAAATTTGAAATGGTTGAACAAAATGTTTCAGCCTTTGAAAGACACTCTCCCAGAGTTGATTAGAAATATTAATAAATCAAAGAAATATCACTGGGATTTGAGTCCAGAATCCCAACATAATTTATGTTCTCAATTACTTGATGAGTTTGGGAGAGATAAAGATCTAGTTGTTGTTGGCAAATCTCCCCATCCTTTTTCGATTACATTAGGGCCTAATGATTACAGGATTACGACAAGAATTGTCGAAGGTGAACCATTATCAAGTTTTTTAGCAACTGCGCATGAGTGGGGGCATTCTATTTATGAGCAGGGTTTGCCATCACAAAGTCATCAATGGTTTGCTTGGCCTTTAGGTCAAGCAACCTCTATGGGTATTCATGAAAGTCAATCTTTATTTTGGGAAAATAGAATAGTTAAATCCAAATCTTTTTCAAAAAGATTTTTTAATAAATTTGTTTCGGCTGGATGTTCTCTTAATAATTATTTAGAACTATGGAAATCAATTAATCATTTGGAAGTAGGATTAAATAGGGTTGAAGCGGATGAATTGACTTATGGCTTACACATATTAATAAGAACTGAACTTGAAATAGATTTAATTGAAAGAGGGTTACCTGCTGAAGATATTCCAACAGAATGGAATAAAAGATATGATGAACTCCTAGGAATTAAACCACCTAATGATTCAGAAGGTTGTCTTCAAGATGTTCATTGGAGTGAAGGAGCGTTTGGATATTTCCCCTCATATTTGTTAGGACATGTTGTAAGTGCGCAAATATCTTCTCAAATGGAAAAAGACATAGGTTTGATTGACAACTTAATTGAAAATGGTGAATATCAAAAGATCATCTTTTGGTTAAAAAATAATATACATAAATATGGCAGATCAGTTAATTGTATGGAGTTGGTAAGAGCTGTAACTAATGAAGAACTATCGCCAAACTATTTTATTAACCATTTAAGGACTAAAATAAATGATTTTTGCTGAAACATTACTTTTAAAGAATTTGGTTAGGTGTGAGGATGTAAGATAAACAAAAATAATTTCTTGATGGCAAATCTAAATCAGCCCCCAAGCAGGGTTACCCCAAATTTATTACACATACTAAATGCTTTCACTGATAGCTCAAATACAATAATAAACACTATTGTTGAATTGAACTCTAATACCATAAATAAATATGAATTAATTACAGAAACGGGCCATCTTAAACTTGATAGGGTAGGTTATTCATCACTTGCTTATCCTTTTGCTTATGGATGTATTCCAAGGACATGGGATGAAGATGGAGATCCGCTTGATGTAGAAATTGTTGGGGTAACTGAGCCATTGATACCCGGATCTATTGTGGAAGCAAGGATTATTGGGGTGATGAAATTTGATGATGGTGGGGAGGTCGATGATAAGGTAATAGCGGTTCTAGCAGATGATAAAAGAATGGATCATATCTCAAGTTATGAAGACCTTGGAGATCATTGGTTAAAAGAAACAAAGTATTATTGGGAGCACTACAAAGATCTTAAAAAACCAGGAACATGTACTGTCAATGGTTTTTTTGGGATAGAAGAAGCTGTTAAAGTGATTAAAGATTGTGAAGAGAGATACAAAAAAGAAATTGATCCTAAATTAGTAAATTAACTAATTTTATTTTTCTCTAAATTTTTCAAATATTTCGCTTAGTATTTCTTCGGCACCTTGTTGCTTTAATTTTTTAGATAGTTCTTTGCCTACTTCTTCGGGATCATTAATATTGCCAATATATTGATCTTTAATAAGCCGTTCTCCATCAAGAGATGCAACCATACCAGTAAGGCAAAGTTGTTCATTCTGAATTTTACTATTCACACCTATTGGGACTTGGCATCCACCTTCAAGCTCTCTTAAAAAAGCCCTTTCTGCTAGACATCTTTGACTGGTGGGTTTATCTTCTAAGATATTTATAATTTCTAAAACTTTTTTATCATCAGATTTACATTCAATGCCTAGTGCTCCTTGGCCAACGGCATGAAGGGAAACTTCACTTGGGATAATCTGGTGAATTCTTGATTCAAAGCCTAATCTCTTTAAACCAGCGGCCGCAAGAATTATACAATCAAATTCTCCTGCATCTAATTTTTCAATTCTTGTAATAACATTTCCCCTGATATCTTTGAAAACAAGATGTGGGTACTTATTTCTTAATTGTGCAAGTCTTCTTAGGGAGCTTGTTCCAACAATCGAACCTTCAGGTAAGTTTTCTAATTTATAACAGTCATTTTTTTTGTTTACTACTAAAGCATCTGCAGGATCCTCCCTTTTTGTAATGCATCCTAATTTAAGGCCATTAGGCAAATTGGTTGGTAAATCTTTTAGAGAATGTACTGCTATATCTGCATGGCCTACGAGCATTTGTGCTTCAAGTTCTTTTGTAAATAAGCCTTTGTCGCCTATTTTTGCTAAGGCTACATCAAGGATTTTGTCACCTTGAGTTGCCATAGCTTCTATAGATACCTCTAAATTGGGAATATTCCTTTCTAGTTGATCTTTAACCCATAAAGTTTGAACCATTGCTAGTTTACTTCTTCTACTAGCTATTTTTAGCTTAAAATTAGTCATTAAATATTATTTTGAATTTGAATTAAAAATTAAGTCAAATTTATTTTAGGCTATTATTTTGCCAGTTTTTAAAGCTAATTATTATACTTAACTTTTTTTATTTTATATATTCTTTTAAAACCCCATTTCGATTTGGATGTCTAAGTTTTCTTAGGGCTTTTGCCTCTATTTGTCTAATTCTTTCTCTAGTCACATCAAAAATCTGGCCAATTTCTTCAAGAGTTTTCATTCTTCCATCATCAATTCCATATCTCAATCTGAGAACATCTCTTTCTCTTGGACTAAGAGTGGCTAATACTCCTTCCAAATCTTCTCTTAGTAAAGTTTTAGAAACATCTTGCTCTGGATTTTCTATATCAGCCTCTATAAAGTCTCCTAGTCTTGAGTCTTCTTCTTTCCCTATTGGAGTTTCTAAAGAAATAGGAAGTTGCGCACTTTTAGCTATAAATCTTAATTTTTCGATTGTCATTTCCATACTCTCAGCGATTTCTTCTTCACTAGGTTTCCTGCCAAATTCTTGGCTAAGAACTTTTGTGGTTTTTTTAATTCTGGATATTGTCTCGTATAAGTGAACTGGTAATCTAATAGTTCTACTTTGATCCGCAATTGCTCTTGTAATGGCTTGGCGAATCCACCAAGTTGCATATGTAGAGAACTTATAACCTTTTTCATGGTCAAATTTTTCCGCTGCCCTAATTAGACCCAGACTTCCTTCTTGGATTAAATCTTGAAATGATAAACCTCTGTTCATATATTTTTTAGCAATGGAAACAACTAATCTTAAATTTGATTGAACCATTTTTTCTTTAGCTCTCCGCCCTAATAGAAGCCTTCTTCTAAATTTGGGAAGAGGCATATCTATTAACTCGGCCCATTCTCTTACAGATGGAAAATGTCCTTTTTCTGACTCATATTGAGTTGCTAGCTCCTCTAATTGGAGTAAGTCAGCAATTTTTCTTGCAAGCTCAATTTCTTCATCTGGTCTTAAAAGTCTAATTCTTCCAATTTCTTGGAGATAAACTCTTATTGAATCTTCAGTGTAGATACCTTTTGGCCCAAGTTTTATATTCCCGAGTCCTTTATCTTCTTCAGAATCACTAAATTCATTATTGTTATTTTCAATATTGCTTTCGTTTAACTCAGCAGATGTCTGAAAATTTTGATTATTTTTATTACTATCTTCTTCAACTACTGTTTCTAAATTTGTATTAATTTTTTTATTGATCTTTTTTTTTGAACTAGGCTTGGAATTCTTTGATTCTGCTGTGACTGGACACATAATTGACTCCTTTCTACGGTGAATTTAACTAGATAAAATTTTATTTAGGGCTAATTTGAACATTTAGTAGTAAAGTCCCCTTAATGTTTAAAAAACTTTTTCACAAAATGAGAATAAGAAAAGTTTTCTAAATTGTTGAAAAATTTAAATAGTGCTATAGATTACCTAAAGTAAAAAGTCTTGGGATTTCTCAGACAGGCAGATCATTTTTGAATTTTCAGTCAATGATCAGAGCTTCATGTCTCCCTTAAGAGCAGGATACTTACAATGTGCAAAAAACACTTTGTGGAATGTTCAACAATCCAATACTAAGAAAAAGTTTTGAAGCCGGCAAGTAATCAGTTATTAAATATCTCCTATAAATTGGAAATTTTGCTTGATATAGGTAGTAGTAATGAAAGCTTTTACTATTTAGATGGAAATAATCTTGGAGCAGAAGTTGGAGATATTGTAAGTGTAAGACTAAGGGGGAGATTATTGAATGGGTTGGTGATCTCCAAAAAAGACTTTTCGACAATTAATAATGATGAATCAAATATTACTGGAGGGAAAAATATAAGATATTTGTTTGTTGAAAGTATTTTGCAGAAAAAAATAATTGATGAATCTTGGAGAGAATTGATAGAATCCCTAGCCTCTTTTTATATGGTTAGTAATTTAAAAATGTTTAAAACTGCATTTCCTCCTGGCTGGATTGGTAAATATAAAAATTTCTCTAAAGGTTTAAAAGATCAAATATGGATTGAAACTAAAAAAGAATTTGATATTAAGAAAAATGGATTAACCAAAAAAGAATTTTTTTTAATGGATACTTTATCTAAAAAAGGTAATTGGCAAAGTGAATTAATAAAGTCTGGTTTTAATTACACTCTAATTAACTCAATGGTTAGTAAAAATTATCTTGCTAAATCTAAAAGAAAAAAAAATATAAATAGTAAATTAAAATCCTTCTTAAAAGATCATATCGCAACGAAAAAACCAAATCTTACAAATGAGCAAAAAATTGCATTTCAAGAATTTCAAACAATGAAACCAGGAGATGCATTACTGCTTTGGGGCGAAACAGGTTCAGGTAAAACAGAAGTGTATATGAGAATTGCTGAAGATCAATTTCTTAAGAAAAAAAGTTGTTTGATACTAGCCCCAGAAATTGGATTAATTCCTCAACTTATTGATAGGTTTAGTAGGCGATTTAATAATGTCGTCTACGAATATCATAGTAATTGTTCTCCTGATCATAGAACTTTAGTTTGGAAGAAAATTATTAATGCTAATGAACCTTTAATAGTAATAGGTGCAAGGTCGGCAGTTTTTCTTCCAATCAAAAATCTGGGATTAATAATAATGGATGAAGAACATGATGTTTCTTATAAGCAAGATAGTCCTATGCCTTGCTATGACGCAAGAGAGATCGCTATTGAAATAGTAAAAAGGAATTCTGCAAAGTTAATTTTTGGGAGTGCAACTCCATCAATGAAGACTTGGAAAAAGTGTATTTTTGACAGGGATTTTAAATTGGTAAGAATGATTCAAAGGATATCCAGAAATGAGACTCCTGAAATAAAAATTATTGATATGCGGGATGAGTTCAAGAAGAAAAATATGAAAATTTTTTCCAATGAATTATTACATTTGCTTCCTCAATTACGCTTAAAAAAAGAGCAAGCAATAATTTTGATCCCCAGGAGGGGGCATAGTGGATTTTTAAGTTGTAGAAATTGCGGATATTTAATAAATTGCCCCAACTGTGACGTTCCTTTATCAGTTCATATCGGATCACAAGGGAAAAAATGGTTAAGGTGTCATTGGTGTGATCATAAATCAAAATTGATCAATCGTTGCCCAGATTGTCATTCAACTGCTTTCAAACCTTTTGGAATTGGTACGCAAAGGGTAATAGAGTTTTTAAATGAAGAGTTTCCTGACTTAAGAGTACTTCGCTTTGATAGAGATACAACTTCAGGAAAGGATGGTCATAGACATCTTCTTTCAAAGTTTTCTAAAGGTGATGCTGATATTCTTGTCGGTACTCAGATGTTGGCAAAAGGTATTGACATCCCCAATATTACTCTTTCAGTAGTTATTGCTGCAGATGGGTTGCTTCATCGCCCAGATATTTCAGCAGAAGAAAAATCATTACAATTATTTTTGCAAGTAGCAGGAAGGGCCGGCAGGGCACAAAAAAAAGGGAAAGTAATTTTTCAAACATATAAACCTAACCATCCGGTGATTTCGTATCTTCAAAAAAGAGATTATGAAAGATTCTTAATTGAAAACTCGAGATTGAGAAGGGATGCTAATTTATTTCCATTTTGCACAATTTGCCTTCTTAAATTATCAGGTCAAAATTATGAATTAACTGAGTCAATTGCAATAAAATTAGCAAAATATCTACTCAGTTTTTGTGAGAAAAAGAACTGGAAATTAATTGGTCCTGCCCCTAGTTTAATAGCTAAAGTGGGTAAAAAATTTAGATGGCAGATATTAATATATGGTCCTGAAGGAACAAAGATACCTTTACCTAATAGATCAATATTATGGAAACTTATTCCAAAAAATGTTTTTTTAACAATAGATGTTAATCCAGCAGAGTTGTAATTACTTTGATGGAAGTTGAGGTAAATCTGAACCTAATTTAAATCTATAGAATCTTAATAAATAAGCCAATATTATGATTATTACAATTATAGATATCCCAATCAAGAGTTTGTTGAGGCTCCAGAAAGAAAATTCAAGACTATTTATCTGCCCTTGATTTAAATCCCAAATTATTAGATTTTTTGTGATTTCCAAATTTGAATTATTTTTATCGGTAAGGATAGCTTTATTAGGGTGAATAATTTTGAAAATGAGTTCTAAATTATCAATGCCTTTAATAGAATTTAGATCCAAATCTAACCTGTAAAAGTATTTTTTAAAGAAAATGAAGTTTTTTTGAGTAGTATTAATTTCTATATTTGTTGATTCTCCCGCTAACTTTCCAGCTGTATTTTGGGTGATTTTAAGAACTTGCTTTGTATCTTCTAAATTGAGATTTTTATGTTTCAAAGAAAAGGTTGACTCGTTTTGTTCAATTTCTGCGTGAGGAAAAATATCTTTCATCTTCTCTTCAAATTTTAATTGCCAAGGAAATTTCTTTATGTATTTACTCTCTATCACTAAATTATTAGTTATTGAATCAAGTTCACTAAGATCAAGGGTATCCTCAATTTTTACGCAGCCACTTAAAAGTGGAATTAATAATAATAGTATTAAAAAAATGATCAGTGAAAAGCCTTTCTGAAAGGGTTTTGTTTCACCCGTTGGTATCTCAGTTACATTAATAAATTTTTTTTTCTTCAATTCTTCTCTTTTTTTGCGTAGTGAGTTAAGAGATTTTTTATTGAGTGATGGGTCGCTTTCAAACTGTACGTTCCAATTTTCTGGCTTTTTAATGTCAGGAGAGTCTATAACTTCCATCAAATATTTTGCATTTTCTCTCGTCTTATTATCGTAAGATTTTAGAAGTTCTTTACAAAACCTTTTAGCCTCCTCCTTTTTGTTGATACCACATAGAGCAGTTATTAAGATTGTTCTTAAATTTACTCCCTCTTTGCTTGATAAAGGAAATGATTCGATTATGGGTAAAAGAAATTCAATGCAATAATGATACTCGCCTTTAGCTAAAGCAAGTTCTACTTTTTCTAAAACTTGCTCATAAGTTTTCATGGGTTAGGCGACTATCATTGTACCTATTCCGGAATTTGTAAAAATCTCAAGAAGTAATGAATGTTCTATTCTTCCATCAATTATGTGAGCTGCTTTGACTCCTTGGGCTAAAGCTCTTATACAGCATTCTGTCTTTGGAATCATACCTTCTGTCACAATTTTTTTATCAATAAAATCCCTTGCCTCTTTGAGATTAGTTTTTTCAACAAGACTATTTTTGTTATCTTTTTCTTTTAAAATCCCTTGAGTATCAGTAAGAAGAATAAGTTTTTCTGCATTTATTGCAGCAGCAATTTCTCCAGCAACAAAATCTGCATTAATGTTATGGGAAATACCCTCCAAGGTTGATCCAATGCTAGAAATAATTGGTACGTATCCTTTAGAAATAAGAGGATCTAAAATTTCAGGATTGATTTTTGTAACCTCTCCCACTAACCCATGGCTACCATCTCCTAGTTCTCTAGATTGAATTAAGTTGCCATCAAGACCTGATATTCCCACAGCTAAGGATCCAGTTTTATTAATGCCTTTTACAATTTGTTTGTTAACTCTACCCATAAGAACCATCTCGACAATTTCCATTGTTTTTTGATCAGTAATTCTTAATCCATTTTCGAATTTAGGAGATATTTCTAATTTCCTTAACCAATTATTAATCTCTGGTCCACCTCCATGAATTACTATCGGACAAACCCCAACGGTTGATAAAAGTGCAATGTCTCTAAAAAAAGCATTTTTTAAATTATCATTCTCCATAACAGAACCACCATACTTGATAACAATTTTTCTACCTGAGAAACTTTGTATATATGGAAGTGCTTCGCTTAATATTGATACTCTTTGAGAATCATTCATTATTAAAATTCATTAAAACTTGATTGAATTGAGAAATTAGGTTTTTACAAATATATCCCTATATTCAATAAAAGAGAATAAAATCAAATTCTTTTTTATTATCGTCGATAATAAATTCTGATTCAAGACCTTTGACGAAAAACCTATTTAATCTTTCTTGTTTTTCAATCCATTTTTCTAGAGGGACAGCGTTTAATTCAAAACGCATTCTGAGACCATTTTTTTCTTCCTTTGTAATTTCCTCTATTTCTTTTAATTGAGGGGGGTTATCCTCGTCCCATAAATTTAAAGATTCTAATGACGATTCAAGATGAGCTTTTATCCCATACCTCCATCTTGTAACATCTTTAACTAATGCTGTTAGTTCTTTTGGTCTATTAAATTTATTTGTCGCAAAATTTGTCTTGTCAAATAACTTTACAGGAGGTATTTCGGAAGTCTTTAACCCTAAGCCAATTAGGAAAATAGGTACTCCATAAAAAAAAGTAGGTACACTTAAATTCACTGAGTCTGTAAAATAAGCAGTCATTCCAACAAAAGCTAATATACCCCCAGCGGTTACGATTAAGTTTCCAGGCGATAAGTATTTCTTCATTTTGATTTAGTAGAATGAGTTTTTAAATGGGCTAACAAGTATTATGCAAGATCCTAATACTGCAAATCAAGGAGATTTAATTTTTAAACTTGATCAAGATAGAGCATGGCTACTTGAAAATCTTGATAAGGGTAAATGGCCAGAAATCAGAAGCGAACTTGCCGCACTTGAAAGAAAAATAAGCAAATTAATTATAAGTGTTCAAGAAAATAATGTTGATATTTGATTTAAAAAGGGATTTCGTCCACTTCAGGTACTAAAGGTGAACTATCCCAACTAGATTTTTTGGCGGTTTCTTTATTTTCAAATGACTCATTATTTTCTTTTTGATCAGACTTAATAACATCAACTGGCGATATTTGATGAATCTTTGAAGCTGTTAGTTCTGGTTGTTTTTCTTTCGTTCCGTCTTTTCTAGTTACAGAATTCATCTTTAGACGTCCCTCAATAACAATATTTTGCCCTTCCTTTAGTTCATCTACCATTACTTGGGCAATATTTCCCCATCCTATGATCTTGAGATCTCTGGTTGGATCTTCACTACGTAATCCTTTAAAATTAACAATCATTTCTGCAATTGGAGTTTGGTTTTCCTTGGTATACCTCATTTGGGGAGCGCTATTAATTACCGCCTGAATTAAACAATGATTCATTACTTACTATTTAATTAAAGACATACTGATGCAGAATCAAGGAAATTGCTATAAAAATGTTTGGATCCTATCAGGAACTTCGGATGGACCTGCAATAGCTAATAGGCTTCTTGAACTTAATTATTCAGTCTTTGCAAGTGTTTTAACTTATAAAGCAGGGCAAGCTTATATTGAAAATCCAAAGTTACATATCATTACGGGGAAATTAAATAATAAAGATCAAATAATTAATTTCATAAATAAAAATAAAATCACATGCGTTGTCGATGCTACACATCCGTTTGCCGTAATAATTTCTAAAAATCTTAATAATGCATGTAAAGAAATTAATACACCTCTTTTACTATTTGAGAGGAAATCTCTAATAAATAACACTAATAATTTTTTTTATATTGATCATTTAAAGGATATAAATAATGTTGATATAGAAAATAAGAATATTCTTCTTGCAATAGGATCAAGATTACTTAACGATACAGCTAGTTATTATATGAATTGTAAAGCAAATGTATTTACGAGGGTACTTCCAACTTATGAGAGTATAACTAAAGCTTTTGGATCATGTATTAAAAATTCAAACATAGCGATAGTTGAACCGAGTAAAAATAATAAAAGCATTTTAGAAAAAAAACTTTGTGATTTTTGGGAGATAGATTATGTTCTATGCAGAGAATCTGGAAGTTATTCTCAGAAAAACTGGGAGAGTATAGTTTCTGGAAGTAAGATGAAGTTATTTTTGGTTAAAAGGCCGAAAGTTAAAAATGATTATTCTTACTCTTTTGATCAATATCACAATTTGATAAATCACATAATTAAAAAATATTGATGTTTAATTCATTATGGAAGCATTAGTTATGATCACAACTGAATCAAGTAACGCAAATGCTTTGCGAATGGCTAAATTACTAATACAAAATAAACTTGCAGCTTGTGTTTCGATAAAGCAAATTTTTTCAATTTATAAGTGGGATGATGATATTGAAGAAACTAAAGAGTTTGAAATCACAATAAAAAGTAAACTAGAATTTAAAGATTGTTTAATTGATTTCGTAAATAAAAATTCCACATATGATGTTCCTCAGATTATTTACAAAAAATACCATGCTGAGATGAAATATTATGATTGGTTGAATAAGACTATTTGATTAAATTTATTTTATTAACTCTTTAAGATCTAGATCTGATCTAGACCCTAATTGCGTAATTATTTGACCAGCACAAATTGAAGCTATCTCTCCGCATTTTTTGAGGGAACAATTGTTTATTAATCCATGGATAAATCCTCCCGCATAGATATCTCCCGCTCCTGTAGTATCAATAATCTTGCCTTTCGTTATTGACTCAATTATTTCAACATTATTTTTGTTAACTATGAGAGAACCATTGCTTCCAAGAGTTACTATGACTAATTCACATAAGGAAGATAGGTCTTCTTGGCAGCTTGCTAATTTATCATTTTTAAATAGACTTAACACCTCGGATTCATTACAAAAAACTATATCTACATAGTTATCAATTAATTCCAAGAAACTCTCACGATGTCTATCCACACAAAATGAATCAGACAAAGAAAGGATTATTTTTGTATTAGATTGTTTTGCAATTTGGGCGGCTTTAATAAAAGCTTTTTTAGCTAATTCGCTGTCCCATAAATATCCTTCTAAATATAAGTATTTACTTTCTTTAATTACAGTAAAGTCAATATCTTTTGGTTCAAACTCCACAGATGCTCCAAGATAGGTGCACATAGTTCTTTGGGCATCAGGTGTAACCAAAATGATTGAATGAGCTGTTGAAGCCCCTTCCTTAGTTGGTGGACTATTAAATATAGTCTTACTTTTTTTTATATCGTCAGAAAAGAAATTCCCTAATTGATCATTTTTTACCCTTCCAATAAAATGCACATGATTACCTAATTCTGCTAAGCAAACAACGGTATTTGCTGAGGACCCCCCTGATATTTGTTTGATCACTTTGCAATTCTCTAATAATTTCTGAGATTCATCAGGATTAATGAGATTCATTGAACCTTTTTCTAGATTATTTATCTCAAGAAACTCATCATTAATATTGACAATAATATCTACTATTGCGTTACCCAGACCAATGAGGTCAATGATTTTATTTTGTTTAATATGTCTATAGGATTCTCTCATTAATTTTTTAGTAAATTACCTTAGAAGTGCTCTTTTAGGTCCATGAATTGGGTCTTCAATTACTATTGTTTGATCTCTATTCGCCCCCAAGGAGACAATGGCAATTGGAACCTCCATTAATTCAGCTAAAAATCTGAGATAATTCATAGCATTCTCTGGTAGATCAGATAGTTTTCTGCAATCTGCAGTTGAACATTGCCAACCTTTTAATTTTTTGAAGATTGGCTTACATTTTTTTAAATCATCTGAATTTGTGGGAAAGTAGTCTATTTCCGCTCCATCGAGATCATATGCAATGCAGACTTGAATCTCATCTAATTCATCTAATACATCTAGTTTCGTAACGGCTAAACAATCAAGACCATTTACAGATACAGCATATTTACCAATAACTCCATCAAACCAACCACATCTCCTCCTCCTCCCAGTAGTGGTTCCAAATTCACTGCCTCTGTCACATAGTTGATCATTGATACTTCCCTGTAATTCCGTTGGGAATGGACCCTCACCTACTCTTGTTGTATAAGCTTTTGCTACGCCTATAACTCTATCAATTAAAGTGGGACCAACTCCAGCTCCAATGCATGCACCTCCTGAAATAGGGTTTGATGAGGTGACAAAAGGATAAGTCCCATGATCTAAGTCAAGCAGAGTACCTTGAGCACCTTCGAATAGAATATTCTTCTTGTTTTTTGAGGCTGAATGGATAGTCCTCGTACAGTCAACAACATGCTTTGATAATCTTTCCCCATAGTCAAGATATTCTTCAACAATGTCTTCTATTTTAAGTGGTTTTATACCATAGATTTTTTCTAATAGACCGTTTTTTTCTCTCAATGGAATTTCGATCACATCCCTTAGCCTTTCCTTATTAAGCAAATCTCTTATTCTAATACCATTTCTTTGTGACTTATCTGCATAAGTTGGGCCAATCCCGCGACCTGTTGTCCCTATTTTATTTGAACCTCTATCAGCCTCCATCGCTTCATCTAATATTCGGTGGTAGGGCATTGTTACATGAGACGTTGATGAAATTTTTAATCCCGAGATATCTATTCCATTATCGATTAACATATCAATTTCTTTTAGCAAGATTTTTGGGTCTACAACAGTTCCTGATCCAATTAAACAAGTAGTATTTTTATAAAGTATGCCTGATGGAATTAAATGTAATTTTAAAACTTTATTATCCACAACTATGGTATGACCTGCATTTACCCCCCCTTGGTAGCGTACGACAACATCTGCCGAACGACTAAGTAAATCCGTTATTTTACCTTTTCCTTCGTCACCCCATTGGGCTCCGATTACAACAACATTGGCCAATTTTAGAAGAGCATTATTTTTGTGCGAATATTTAATATATTCAAAAATCTTGGTTTACTTTTAAAAAGTAAATGAATTGTATCAACTTTCTCTAAGAACCATTTTTTCAGCAAGAGAAAATTCTTTGGTTAAACGCTCCTTAAGCTTATCTGGTAAGGGCCTACTTGCAAAGTTTTTGTAATGACCTGCCATAGCATTTAATGCTGTTTGCATTGTAGTAAATGATTGAGTTTTATTTACCATCCCTCTATTTCTGTATCTAGAAATATAGTCAGTTATAAGTGTAAGAGCTTCACTTCTTACTTCATCTTTATTTGGAGAATCTTTTGGAGTATCAACAGCTGTTTGTAATGTTTTAACAACCGAAATTGTATCTTTTGTATAATCACCTGTCATAGATGTTTTTACAGCTATGGAGGGGGAACTAAATAATGTAAAAACAACGATCAAAGAAAGCGCAAAAGATATAGCTTTGGTAAGATTTTTTAAAATTAATTCTGATGTCCATTTCAGCAACATAACTTAGCTCCAAAAAAATTAGCTTTAAGAATTTTTATTGTACATTATTTCTGATTCGGAAATAAATATTTTCAACAATTTATCGGTACTTACTTTAAATTTAGTATTATTTGTCCTGCTTATAAGTTCTACTTGTTTGTCAATAGAGTCTCTACCAATAATTATCTGAAAAGGAATACCAATTAATTCGGCATCTTTAAATTTCACACCCGCTCTGTCGTCCCTATCATCGAGTAGGACATCAATTTTATTAATTATAAAATTGTTATATATTTCGTCAGTAAGTTCTCTTTGATTCGGATCTTTTAGGTTCGTAGGAATAATAATAACTTCAAAAGGAGAAATCTGCAGTGGCCAACAGATCCCCTTTTGATCATGATTCTGTTCAATTGCAGCTTGAGCTATTCTTGTTACTCCAATTCCATAACAACCCATCCACAAATTTTTTAACTTGCCATCCTTATCAGAAAACTTTGCATTTAATTTTTCACTATATTTTTGACCTAGTTGGAAAATATGTCCAATTTCGATACCTTTTTTTTCTTCAAGTTCCTCATTGTCATCAATACTTATTTTATCTCCTTTTTTAGCACTCCTGATATCCCCAATTAGATAATCCTTGGAAGCAAAAGAAAATTCTTGAAAAACTTTATGGAAATCAACTTTATTACCACCACTTATAAACTTTGAGAGGCTACTAGCAGATTGGTCAATTATTCTCGTCCATTTTTTATCCCAATTAGAATTAGCTTTAATAGTTTTATTATCTAAATCTGGCCCGATATAACCTAAGGGAAAATCCACTAGATTTTTTTCGATAGTATTTTTATCTTCAATTTTTTTTAGATTAAGGAGATTGAAATTATGAAATTTATTTATTAAGTTAAAAAGCTTTACTTCATTAATGTGTTGATCGCCTCTTATACATGCAAGAATTGGGACCTCAAATTTACCTTCGAACTGTGCAAGGAATACTACTACTTTAATAATCTGACTAGGGTCTAAATTATTATTATCACAAACTTCGATGATTGTTTTTTGTTGAGGTGTTTCTATAAATCCTGACATACCATCTTTTAATGGAATAGGTTGAGAGGGTAGAGAAACAGCTTTTTCAATATTTGCAGCATAAGAACCACTTTGAGTAAACAAAATGGAATCTTCCCCAGCATCAGCTGTGACCATGAATTCTTTAGAGGAGGCACCGCCAATTGCTCCACTATCAGCTTCAACCCCAACTGTCTGCAGTCCACAAGATTTAAAAATATTTTCATAAGCATTGCCCATCTTTTCATAGAAAGAAGCCAAATCGTCTTCTGAAGAATGAAAAGAATAACCATCTTTCATTATAAATTCCCTACTTCTCATCAATCCAAACCTTGGCCTTATTTCATCTCTAAATTTTGTCTGAATTTGATAAAAACATTGAGGTAATTGCTTATAGGAGTTGATGGTCTCTGATGCAATACTCGTGATAACCTCTTCGTGAGTTGGAGCTAAACCAAATTCTTTACCTTGTCTATCTTTGAGATTAAACATTATTCCTTCCCCTGCAGTGTATCCTTCCCATCTTTCACTTTTTCTCCATAAATCTGCAGGATGAAGTTGCGGTAAAAGTAATTTAGTACAACCAATACTATTAAGTTCTCTCTCAATTATTGCTGATATTTTTTCAATAACTCTAAGCATTATAGGCATGTATGCATAAATACCGCTGTTAACTCTTCGAATATAGCCTGCTTTTAAAAGTAATTGATGTGAAATAATCTCAGCTTCAGAAGGTCTGTCACGAAGTGTCCCCAGAGGAAATGAGGTTGTTACGCGCATACAAAAAATCCTTAATAATATCTAATTTTATCAATTAAGTTGAAAAAAGAATTTAAAGTGTCATGAGTCCCTCAACGCGGCTAGTCTAAAAATATTCTTTCTGCTAACTTCTTCAGTAATGAAGTTCAAACTCTTTTAGGAGTTCATTATTACTAAAACATTTTCTTAAGTTTATGGAAAATATAGATTCTAATATTTCTAGCGAAGAGGAATTAGTAGGTATTGATGAAGTTCAAAAGTTTCTTAACAGATCAAGAGCTTCTGTCTATAGATATACAAATACAGATTTAAGAAATCTAAACCCTAGCTTTAATCCAAGAAAATTAAATCCCGAATTTAGAACTGATCAAAAAGATCCTTTAAAATTCCATCCTAATGAAGTAGCAAGATTTGCAAAAGATATTTTAAGAATAAAGGAAGTTACTGTAGAGGTCTTTAATACACCTTCCTCCGCTGCTCAAAATATACTGGTTCAGATATTAGACGAACTAAAATCTATAAGGTCTTTGCTAGAAAATGAGTAATAAAAAAAGTCACCAATCAATGTTTTGATTTATGGACATTTTGAATGTAGGATAATTATGTTTAATTATCTCCTTAATCTTTACCAATTAAGAGTTCTTGAGTTACACGAAATCTAAGCAGTTTATTCAAAGTAAATCAAGCAAAGAATCTTCTCATGGTTCTGCTCGAAGTGATTTTGAAAGAGATGATGATGACCCCTTAAGTATAAGGAGCTTATCAATAACATCTTTAGGTATTATTCTTGCCTTTTTGACAATTTTTTTACCTTCAATAAGCATTTTAATTGGCAGACCTTTATCTCAAAGAAACGAGATAATTCATAATCACGATCTTAAAAAAGATGGACCTTAGTTCAATTCCTCCATCTCCAATGAAGGGAATAGTAAATATTGTCGTTGAAATACCTGCAGGGAGTAGGAATAAATATGAATATTGCTCTGATGCGGGAATAATGGCCTTAGATAGGGTATTGCATTCTTCAGTGAGGTACCCTTTTGATTATGGTTTTATCCCAAATACCCTCGCTGATGATGGAGCTCCTCTTGATGCAATGGTGATAATGGATGAACCTACTTTTGCTGGTTGTCTTATAAAAGCTAGACCTATTGGAGTTTTGGATATGCATGATTGTGGTGAATATGATGGAAAACTTTTATGTGTGCCTATGGCTAATCCAAGGCAGGCCAATATAGTGAGTATTAATCAAATTGCTCCTAATCAGCTTGAGGATGTTGCTGAATTTTTTAGAACCAGTAAAGGACTTGATGGTAGAAAAGTTCAAATTGATGGTTGGAGAGATTTTGATGCGGTTGAAAATTTATTGAAAAGCTGCATACCTCTAAAAAAGAAAAACTTTAAAGTACTTAAGAAATCAAACATTAGTAAATTAAATTGAAAAAATTAATTTTTTATAGTTATTTAAAATGCTCTACTTGCCGAAAAGCTGTAAAGTGGCTTGAAAGCAAAGATTATGAATTTCAATTAATTGATATTGTAAAAGAACCACCACTTGTTAATTATTTAAATCTAGCCTTAGAACAATACTCTGATGATAAGAAAAGGATTTTTAATATAAGAGGCAAAGCATTTAAAACACTTAATCTTGATATATATGGTTTATCAAGGGAAGAAATTATTCAACTTCTTTTAAGTGATGGCAAATTAATAAAAAGACCATTTTTGATTTACGAAGGAAAAATAATATTAGGTTTTAACGAGATTGAATATGCTAAACAATTTATATAAGTTTAAAAAATCAAGACTTTACTAATTTTATGCCTGCTTCTATTAAAAGTTTTTTAAAAGAATGGGGTTTACTAATTCTATTAACCTTTTTTGTTTCTTCTTGTAGGTCATTTTTTGCAGAACCACGTTATATCCCTTCTGGTTCAATGCTCCCAGAATTGCAAATAAACGATAGATTAATTATTGAAAAATTTTCGCTAAGAAACTCTTTACCAAAAAGAGGCGATATTGTTGTTTTTAACTCACCTTACTCCTTTGACGAAAAATTAATTTCATCAAGATCTAAGCCTCTACCAAAAAAAAGATATTGTTTTTTTATGAGTTTTCCTCCAATATCCTTTATTCCTGGTTTGAGGGATCAAGCTTGCGATGCGTATATTAAAAGAGTGGTGGCACTTCCAGGAGAAATTGTAAGTGTTAACACTAAGGGTGAATTAATAATAAATAATAAATTAATTCCTGAACCTTATGTCTCTTATAAGTGCTCATTATCACCATTTAGTAAATGCGGGAAATTTGAAAACGTAAAAGTTCCTGAAGATCATTTTTTAGTTTTAGGAGATAATAGGTCAAATAGCTGGGATGGAAGATATTGGCCTGGAAGTAAATTTCTTCATAAAAAGGAGATAATTGGTAAAGCATATTTCAGATTTTGGCCTCTTAATCAAATTCGGTTTTTCAATAAATAAACCCTGTTCCTGATTCTTTCTTCATCAAAATAAATTTTTAAAAAGGGTTTTAATTTAAAGTGCTCCTGAAGCAGTTGAATCAATTATTCCTCCTAGGTGGGTTGTAATGTTTAGAGCACTAATCACAGGGGGTTTATTGGGATCATTAAAAAGGTCAATTATAGTTATGCCACCATTACCTTGTTTTATCATCCAAATATTTGAATAATTAATCCCAAGGATTTTGCAAATTAGAGTTTTGTTGACTGCATCATGTGCAACCAGAAGGCTTAGATCATTATCCTTTTGAGATAAACAAATTTTGTCAAAAGCTTCTACGGATCTTTCTGATACATCTTTAATAGATTCACCTTGAGGCATTATTACTTCTTCAGGTTTATCATGCCAATTTTTTAGTAAAACAGGCCACTGCTCTCTGATTTCTGCTTCCAGTTTTCCCTCCCATAATCCATGACTAATTTCTACAAGTGAATCTATTTTTTCTATTATTAAATCTTTGTTGTTTTGAAGGATTATTTGTGCAGTCTCATAAGGCCTATGCATTGAACTTGAAAATGCTTTATTGAAAGAAATATTTCTCAAATATTTAAAAGTCTTTCTGGCTTGATCTTTTCCGTTTTCATTTAGAGGGATATCAATTTGGCCTTGAAATCTACCTTCTTTGTTCCAGTTAGTTTCACCATGCCTTATTAGAAATATTCTGGAATCTCCAATTTGATTTGGAATATTTTTATTCAGATGGGAAGTTTGATTTAAGCATTCAATTTGGGTTTTAAAAGAGTTATCTTTCCTTGATATGTTGAGTATCGAGAAAGAAGCATTTTCTAATCTTATTTTCCTAAAACCTTGCTTAGGCTTTCCTAATAACAAGAGGATTAAACATCTTAGAATCGCATTATGTCCTACAACTAAAATATTTACATCATCTTTGTCTAGATAAATTTTTAAAATGTCTTCTACAAAATTTGTTGCTTGACTAAATAACTCTTGAATTGGTTTATAGGTTTTATTGCCATTTCTTTTTAAGATTAGATTTTCTGGATCATTTTTCCATATGGAGTAAATTTCTGGGAAATTCTTTTTTATTTCATCAATTTTTAGACCAGACCATTCACTAAGATCTACCTCTAGCAAATTATCATCAAATATAATATTTTGTTCTTTATTGAAGGTCTTTTTAATTGTTTTTGCAGTCTCTGCCGCTCTCACAAGTGGGGAGGAATAGATTTTATCGAAGTTTATTTTTGATAATGCTTTCCCTGCTTTTCTGGCTTGTTGGTATCCTTCATCAGTTAATAATGAATCATCTGTTCTGCCTTGAATTAATCCTTTTGCATTGAAACTGCTTAGTCCATGTCTAACTAAAACTATTCTTAAAGCCATTATATAAATTTGAAAATTAAGATAATTTAATCATCTCATGGCGTGATTAAAATAGATACATAAATATATTGAACTTCAATGATAACTAAGTATAGTTTTCAAGAATATAATAAGTTATGATCTTTAAAAATATTTCTAAGTCAAAACTCACTTTAGCTTTTATTTCTATAGTCATAACTTTCTTTGTATGGCAGCAAGGCTTAAGAGATAGTTTAAATAGACCATCTGTCTCATTTGATATTAGTCAAAAAGAGCAGGAAATTACTGAATTATCGGTACAATCGATACCTGTAAATCTTAAAAAATTTTTTATTATTAATGATCCTGTTGATCAAATAAATAAATCACTTTCTGAGGTCTCATTTGAACAACTAACAGAAAGAAATAAAATAATTCGAATTATTACTTCAGAATCAAATGATTCTATCATCTATAAAAATATATCTAAAGATTTTGAAAATAAAAACTTTAAATTTCTGATTGATGAGATAGAAAAAAAATCCATCAAAAATACTTACAACCCCAATTATGAAAAGTTTGATTTATTTAAAGGAGATAGATTTTTATATCACCTCTTAAGCAAAAAATTTGATTTTGACGATAGTTCATTAATAACAAAATCATTTTCAAGCAAAATGTTTTTTAAACTATTAGCTATCAGACTCATCCCACTTCTAACAATACTTATTGGCTCTATTCTGGCTCTAAAAATATTATGGAATACCATATCTTTGAAAAAGTATGGTTGGAAAGAAATTAAATCCTTAGATTTAGAGTTAATAGATATGGTTTTATTAATTGCAGGTGGATTTGTCGTTTTAGGAGAAGTGGTATCGCCTTTGTTTTCTATCAGTTTGGTTGAACTTTTTTCTAAAAATATCTCTAATGAGTTGTCTCAATCTTTAAAAATATTCTTTGGATATCTTTTTATGGCTATTCCGCCATTAGGGATAGTTTATTATCAAATTAAATCTTTGAATGGTGAATTTACTTTTAAAAAGGATTATTTACATTTCAATTTCTTGCCAATAAAATATGCAATCATTCAGGGAATTAAAGGTTGGTTAACAATTGTTCCTTTTGTTTTATTGATTTCTCTAATTATGAATAGTCTGATCGATAATCAGAATGGTAGTAACCCTTTGCTGGAAATTGTTCTTAATAATAATAATTACTTATCATTTATTCTTTTATTTATTACCACAACTCTATTAGCTCCTCTATTTGAGGAGATTATATTTCGCGGTATTTTACTACCAACACTTTCAAGAGATTTTGGAGTAATTTTGGGCATCATAGTTTCAGCTTTTATCTTTGCATTAGCCCATCTAAGTTTGGGAGAAATGCCGCCATTATTTATTCTAGGTATTGGATTAGCAATTACAAGAATTGCTTCAGGGAGTTTGTTTTCCTCAATTATTATGCATTCTTTATGGAATGGATTGACTTTCTTGAATTTGTTCTTATTGAGGATATAAAGAATCTAATTTTTACTTGCGAATCGAACAAAAAGATGTTTATTTAATTAATAACACTTCTTTTTATTTAAAAAATAAATCATAGATGAAACCTTATGGGAATAAACTTAATTTTAAAAAAAAAGTTTCATTTGATAGTAAAAAAAATTTCGAAAAAATATCTATAATCAACATCAAATTAATACATCAAATATTCGACACTATTAATATCTCCCTTTTAGTTTTAATTTTTATATTATTTTTCTTATCTTTTGATAGTCAAAGAAAATGGTCTAATACATATAATTCTTTATCTAAAACAAGAGCTATCAATAATAATCTCATTGATTATATTTCTAAAATTGAGGAATTTTATATAGGTGAACTTGAGTCTCTCAACAATTATAGAAAAACTAAACCTGAAGATTTGATCTATCTAGATAAAATTGCAGAAAAACAAGAAAGTTTATTTAAGAAAAATTTAAGTAGTTTCATTGAAGGTTTTAGTGATAGCAAATATCAAAGGGGATATTAATGAAAAAATATAAAAAATTCGTTCGTTTAGCATCCCTTGATCGAAGGAGATTTAAATTTCTCTATATTTTTAGCTTGTTGTTAATATTTTCTTTGTTCGGAAGGTTAGTCAATTTGCAAGTCTTTAACGCTTCTGATTTGCAAAGGAAAGCTAGATTAATACAGTTTTCTAAAACTAACTCCTTAAAAAAGAGAAGAGCGATTGTTGATAGAAATAATAGACTAATTGCTTACGATAAACCACTCTATAGATTATGGGCCCACCCACAATATTTTAATTTTCTTGGTGATCCAATTAATAGAGTTCGCAGTATTGAAGAAGTTGTAAAAAAATTGTCGCCTATCCTTAATATTAAAAATGAAATACTCTTGGGAAAATTTAACAATAAAAAAAGTGGTATTAAGCTTTTGGATAAAATTTCTGAAGAAAAGGCAGAAAAGATCAAAAACCTTCAAATAAGCGGACTTGATTTGTTTAAATATTCGCAAAGATATTATCCACAAGGGGAGCTTTACTCTAATCTTGTCGGTTTTGTTAATGATGAGAATATAGGTTCAGCAGGTTTAGAGCTTCATTTAGATAATCAAATTAAGGTTTTTAATAAAGGTCATTTAATAAAAAGAGGAGGAGATGGAACCCCCCTACCTGATAATTCAGCACCAGGTGATTTTGTTTCTGATTACAAGAGTTTAGGCCTCACTATTGATTCAAAGTTACAGAAAGCTTCATTCAACGCACTATCAAAACAAGTAAGCACATGGAAAGCAAAGAAGGGATTTGCAATCGTTATGGATGTAAATAATGGTCAGATTCTTTCTTTGGTTACGGTCCCTTCATATGATCCGAATAAATTCTGGCAGTATGATTCTGAACTCTTTAGGGGTTGGTATTCTCAAGATTTATTTGAGCCTGGTTCAACTTTTAAACCTATTAATCTTGCCTTAGCCCTAGAAGAAAAAGTAATCCAGAAAGATGGTTTAGTTGAAGATATTGGAAAAATTAATGTTGGAGGATGGACACTTTCTAATTGGGATAAAAAAGGTAATGGATACATTGACTATCCAAAAGTTTTGCAGGTTTCAAGTAATGTTGGGATGGTAAAAATAATGCAAAATTTAGACCCCACAATTTATTGGGATTGGCTAAAAAATTTAGGTATAAATAAAAATTTAGAGACTGACTTATTTGAATCAACTGCTGGCCAACTAAAGAGAAAAGATTTATTTGTAAATCAATCAATTGAGCCTGCCGTAACTTCTTTTGGTAAAGGTTTCTCAATCTCGCCACTTAAATTGATTCAACTTCATGCGGCTATAGCAAATGGGGGTTTTGAAGTCACTCCTCATGTAACCTCAACTTTCAAAGAAAGATTTAATAAAAATCAAAAAAAACAATTTTTTTCACACGAGGTTTCTAAAACTGTTCTTGAATGGATGGAGAGCGTAGTTGATAAAGGTAGTGGAGCTGGAGTAAAAATCGAAGGTTATAGGATAGCTGGAAAAACGGGCACTTCTCAAAAAGCTTTAAATGGTTCTTATACAAGCAAAAAAGTTTGTAGTTTTGTCGCGACCTTACCAGTTAATGATCCAAAATATGGTGTTCTTGTAGTCGTTGATGAGCCATCTAAATCATATGCATATGGTTCAACTGTTGCAGTGCCAGTTGCGAAAGAAATTATCGAGAGTTTGATAGTAATTGAAAAAATACCTCCTAATATTAAAGATCATGGAATGATTGTTAAAAAACCCTAAAATTTTCCAATTTTATAGATATTTAATTCACTATCTGATGATTTCATCAGGAATTAAAGCTAGTTTGTGTATAAGTATGTTAACTAGACATGAAATCAATTTTAGAACAATTGTCCTCAATGACCGTTGTTGTTGCTGATACTGGAGATTTAGATTCGATAAAAAAATTTCAACCAAGAGATGCCACCACAAATCCATCCCTAATACTTGCTGCCGCTAAGAATCCTGATTATGTGAAATTAATTGATAAAGCTCTAGAAAGTTCAGAAAATGCATTGCCCCAAGGATTCTCCGAAATTGAATTAATTAAAGAAACTGTTGATCAAGTTTCAGTATTTTTTGGAAAAGAAATATTGAAAATTATTTCAGGGCGAGTATCTACAGAAGTTGATGCAAGGCTGAGCTTTGACACCGAAGCTACGGTAGAGAAAGCGAGAAAATTGATCAATCTTTACAAAAATTTTGGAATTGGTAAGGAAAGAATTTTGATTAAGATTGCTGCAACTTGGGAGGGAATTAAGGCAGCTGAAATATTGGAAAAAGAGGGTATTAGGTGCAACTTAACTTTACTTTTTAACTTCTGTCAAGCGGTAACTTGTGCCAATGCAAAGATAACTCTAATTTCTCCGTTCGTTGGCCGTATATTGGATTGGCATAAAGCAAAAACTGGTAAAACTAGTTTTGCTGGTGCTGAAGACCCTGGTGTTATTTCGGTTACACAAATTTATAAGTATTTTAAAGAAAAAGGATTCAAGACTGAAGTAATGGGAGCAAGTTTTAGGAACCTTGATGAAATAAAAGAATTAGCTGGCTGTGATCTTTTAACAATAGCACCTAAATTTCTTGAGGAACTAAAAAAAGAAAAAGGAGATTTAATTAGAAAATTAAATCTAACTACTCAAATAAATAATTCTTTTGACTACGAATTTGAAGAAAAAGATTTCAGATTAAGTATGTTGGAAGATCAAATGGCGAGTGAGAAGCTTAGTGAAGGTATCACTGGATTTAGTAAGGCCATAGAAGAATTGGAAGAGCTGCTTCTTGAGAGATATTCAGAAATTAAAAATCATAAATTAATTTCTGCTAACTAAATTTAAGTTTGAATTAAAAAACAACTAAGTATCATTTTTTGTTAAAAGTCTTCTAATAACTCTTTTAGCAATGTCTTCATAACTCATTTCTCCTGATAATATTTGAGCAATACGTTTAGGTGCTGTTTTTCTTTTGACTCCTAATTGGTAACCAGTTCTGGGAAATCTATAAAATACTTGGGCTATTCTCCTACCCCAGGCCATTGATTTCCCCCAAATGTTGTTAATTTTTTTCGTATAAAGATTTAAATCATCTACTTTCCCTGATAGGCACTGATCTATATATTCTGCAGCATAAAAACTGCTAATTAGAGATGGTCTAATTCCCTCAGCTAAAAATGGATCACATAGAGATGCTGCATCTCCAACCGCTAAAACTTTGTCGCCATTAATTGAGTGGAAGCCATTCCATATTCTCAGTTTCTTAAGAATTGTTTTGTAAGGGAAATCATCAAAACCGAAGCTTCTGATCACTTGTTTATTTATAGCCTGATTTTCTAAGAGACCATTATTTATAAAGGTACCTAAGCCAATATTTAAGCTTTCTCTTAGGGGGAATGCCCATGCAAACCCGTATTTTATAAATCCAAACTCAAATCTAACTGCATCTCCAGGAATTTCACCTAAACCTTTTAATCTTAGTGAGATTGTATTCGCAAATTTCGGTTTTCTTGGACCTAAATTAAAATATCCTACCCATTTAGACTGGGATCCATCTGCAATAACAATAAATTCAGATATATATTTACATTTATTATCACAAGTAATTTCCCATTTATCATTTTTATTTACGATTTTTTCTATCAATAATGGTCTTATAATTTGAACTCCATTTCTCAAGGACTCATTAAGCAATAATTGATCAAGTTTCTCTCTTTTAATAATCCAAAATGGGGATTCACCAGTCAGATCAGCAGTTACATTATCTGCAGCCTTCCATCTGAATTCAACATTCTTAATTTTTGATTCTACGCAATCTTCTATATTTAAAGGAAGAAATCTTTGCATTGAAGATGCCATCCCACCTGCACATGGTTTGTAATCTTGGGATTTTTCTTTTTCAATAATTAAAACTGAATATCCTTTCTTTGATAAGTTTAGAGCGGTGGAACATCCTGATAAACCTCCACCAATTATTACAACGTCAAATCCTATCAAACTTTTAGAATTTCCTTCTCTTTCTCAGATAATTTAGTTTCTATTAAAGCAATATATTTATCAGTAATTTTCTGAATTTCTGATTGATTATCTCTCGATTCGTCAATAGAAATAAGTCCATCTTTTTCGTCCTTTTTTTCTTTATCAACAGCATCTCTTCTGATATTTCTCAAAGCTACTTTTCCTTCCTCTGCATATTTAGATGCTAATTTACAAAATTCTTTTCTTCTTTCTTCTGTCAAAGGAGGAACATTTATTCGTATTACTTTCCCATCATTATTTGGAGTAATACCTAAATCACTCATAGAAATAGATTTCTCTATCGCTTGTAAACATGAAATATCGAAAGGTTGTATTGAAATTGTTTGCGAATCAACTGTGCTTATAGTGGCAAGCGATTTAATTGGTGTTTCTGCTCCATAGTACTCAACACTTACTCTGTCTAACAAGGAAGCATTAGCTCTACCTGTCCTAATTGTATTAAAGTTTCTTTGTGTGGCTTCAATACTTTTATTCATATTATCTTGAATTTCTTTTTCTTTCATAATAAAAAATTTAAAAAAGATTTAACTAATTAATGAACCTATAGGATCCCCAGCAACAGCTTTAGAGATGTTCCCTTTTTTGAATATATCAAATACCATGATAGGGATATTATTATCTTTGCATAGTGCAATTGCAGTACTATCCATTACTGCAATTTCATCGCTAAGAACTTGTTGATAACTTAGAGAGGAATATTTTTTTGCATCTTTAAATTTATTGGGATCACAATTATATACTCCATCAACTTTGGTTGCCTTCATGACAACTTCAGCATTTATCTCCGCTGCCCTAAGAGCCGCCGTAGTGTCAGTTGTGAAAAATGGATTTCCGCATCCACCCCCAAAGACCACAACTCTCCCTTTTTCTAGATGCCTCATGGCTCTTCTTCTAATGTAGGGTTCGGCAATTTCCTGCATTTCGATTGCTGTTTGCACTCTGGTGGCAACTCCTACTCTTTCAAGACCATCTTGAAGTGAAATTGCGTTCATTACTGTTGCTAGCATCCCTACATAATCAGCCGTCGCGCGATCCATTCCGTCTGCAGATCCTTTAAGCCCTCTAAAAATGTTTCCACCACCAACAACTATTGCAAGTTGTACATTATTTTCGACTACTTTTGAAACATCCTCTGCAATTGACTGAACTATAGCAGGATCAATACCATAAGGTTTTTCACCCATTAGTGCTTCACCACTAAGTTTTAAGAGAACTCTTTTGTAAGTCATTCAATAATTCTACTTTTAAGACCTTAGCAAGTAAATGCACCAAATTTATTTTTTGTTCAGATATTGCTTGCGTCTTTAAACATTTCTAAACCTGCCTAAAGAATATTTAAACAATAATTTACTTCAACTAAAATTCAACACACTTTTGTGCTTTTATTCCTTGTTCTTTAAATGGATGTCTTATTAGTTTCATTTCTGTAACTAGATCAGCGTAATTGATAATTGAATCAGATGCTCCCCTTCCAGTTAAAACAATATGATTTTTTCTATTATTTAAGCTTTTTAAAAAAGTGATTATTTCTTCGGGTGCAAGATAACCAAGTTTTGTCGCGATATTAATTTCATCAAGAATGATAAGTTTATAAGATTCGTTTTGTATGTATTTTTTGGCTAGTTGCCAAGCCCCTTGAACTAACTTTTCATCTCTTATTCTATCTTGTGTTTCCCAAGTAAATCCCTCTCCTAATGAATGCCAAGATATGCTTGAAGACAAGTTTTTAAGTGCTTTTTCTTCTCCAGTGGTCCAGCCTCCTTTGATAAATTGAATTATTGCTACTTTATAGCCATGCCCTATCGTCCTTAAAGCCATACCTAAAGATGCAGTTGTCTTGCCCTTGCCATTTCCTGTGAAAACAATCAATAATCCTTTTTTAGTTTTTCTAATTTGTAGTCTTTCGGCTTGAATATCTTTTCTTTGCTGCATTCTTTTTTTATATGAGCTCTCATCGATATCAGGTGATAATTTGCCTCCCATTCCAAGCTTATTTGCTTGATTATCGAGGTTAAATATTTTCTCGGAAGATGGGGTTTTTTCTTGCATATGACCCTTATTTTTATTTTTTTATTATAAATCTTTAAATATTTTTAACTCTCTTAACTTTTAAAAGTGCATTATTTACTGCCTGTTGTTGATCTCTTTTAGTAATCCAGTGGTGATAAGTTTGAGTATGTAAACTAACCGAATGTCCCATCATTCTGGCAGCCACAGTATCAGGTAAATCATAAAAAATTGTTCTAACTGCCCAAGCATGCCTCAGGTCATAAGGTTTTATTTGCAAAGAGTAACGCTTAAATTGGTCTGTAATTTTTTTTCCAATATTCTGTAAGGTCGTAATTTTAAGGTCTCTATTAATATTTGGTAGAAGTTCTGGATTTTCACCAAGTTTTGATAATTCGAACTTTTCCACCCATTCAGGATGAAATGGCCAAACTTGATGTTCCCCAGTTTTAGTTGTAGGTAAAACTCTAATAATTTTGTCCCCAAAATTAGTAAGAGAACTTAAGTCACAAAAAAATACTTCATGATTCCTTAATCCATATGTAGCCATCAGACCAAAAACAAATTTCCAAGACTTGTTTGGTATCTTCTCCCACAGTTTCTCTATTAATTCATCTTTAGGTAGATCCCTAAATCCTGCTTTTTTCAGACCATATCCTCTAGAATTTAATTTCCAATCTTCTGGTAGTTTAATATCCAAAAACTTAGCCAAAACACTTAAAGAGGTTGCGCATTGTTTCCTACTTCTGGTTCCTTCCTTATAACTTTCAAGTGTTTTTTGAAATATTTTTTCTAAAGCATCATTCTCATAGTCATTGTAAATATTTAGGATTCTTTTCATATATGGTTTGTAAGAACTTCTCCAAGTAGTTTTTCTAGTGCTGGTTCGAAAATTACTTTTATTTTCTTTAAAAAAAAATTCTTCAAATTGATTTAATCTTTTTGGAAATTCAAACCCATCTCTTATTTCCTTTTTATAAGGCTTGCCTATCCAATTAATCCAATCAAATTGATTCAATTCCAATTGCAAATTGATTAATTGTAATTTTTTTTTGGCCTCCTCTAATCCAGAAATATCTGCCTTTAAACCAAGAGATATTCTTTGAATTTTAAAGTAATTGTTATCTTCTTTGGAGGGTAGTGAACCACGAATATTTAATTTCTCTCCTCTTTTCTCAATTTTAAGCTTGCTTCCTTGAGTAGCAAATTTATCATTGACATTATTAATTTCCTGAATTACGTTCATTTACTTATATAATTGACCTTATAATGACGTTTTTAATGTTGATTTTCAATCTCCATAAACTTTAAATGGATAAAATAGGCGTCTTACTAATGAATTTAGGAGGGCCTGAACGCATTACTGATGTAGGCCCATTCTTATACAATCTTTTCTCTGATCCAGAAATAATCAGGACTCCATTCCCTGTTTTTCAAAAGCCCCTAGCTTGGTTAATCAGTACGCTTAGGAGTACCACTTCACAACAGGCCTACCTTTCCATAGGTGGGGGTTCACCTATCAGAAGGATAACTGAACAACAAGCAAGAGAATTACAATCTAAATTAAGGGACAAAGGGTTTAATGCTACTACCTATATCGCTATGAGATATTGGCATCCTTTTACAGAATCAGCAATTGCTGATATGAAAGCTGATGGCGTAGATCAAGTTGTTGTAATACCCTTGTATCCACATTTTTCGATAAGTACAAGTGGTTCGAGCTTTAGGGAATTAAAAAAATTGCGAGATTCTGATGCTGAATTTAAGAAGGTTCCAATGAGATGTGTAAGGAGTTGGTTCAGTCAATCAGGTTATTTAAAGTCTATGGTCGAATTAATTTCTGAACAAATTTCACTTTGTGAATCACCTTCAAAAGCCCATATATTTTTTACTGCTCATGGAGTTCCTAAGAGTTATGTAGAGGAAGCTGGAGACCCTTATAAACAACAAATTGAAGATTGTTCTTTGTTAATTATAAATGAGCTGGAAAAATGTTTAGGTCATAGTAACCCTCATACACTTTCTTATCAAAGTAGAGTTGGTCCTGTTGAATGGTTGAAGCCTTATACAGAAGAAGTGTTAGCTGATCTTGGAAGGTCAAATGTTAATGATCTGATTGTGGTCCCCATAAGTTTCGTTGGGGAGCATATAGAAACATTGCAAGAAATTGATATTGAATATAAAGAAATTGCTGAAAAGGCTGGTATTAAAAACTTTCGTAGAGTGAAGGCTTTAAATACTCATCCTACTTTTATTGAAGGCCTTAGTGATCTAGTGATTTCCTGCTTAGAAGGACCTCTTGTTAATATAGAGGAGGCTTCTCAGTTGCCTGAAAAAGTTAAACTTTATCCCCAAGAGAAGTGGCAATGGGGTTGGAATAATAGTTCAGAAGTTTGGAACGGAAGGGTTGCAATGATTATCTTTTTAGTGCTTTTTATTGAACTTATTTCAGGCTCTGGACCTCTACATAAATTAGGGATTTTATAAAGAAAAATGGAATTTATTTGAAAATTTTAAATTTATTAAAAATTTTTTTTGAATAGATTTCTGACATTACATTTCTAATTGAGGCAAAAGTAATTAATTAAGTTTAATATTTATAGTAAATATTGAATTTCTTTAGTGACCCTTACTTCGAGATCCTTTTCAAAGGGTAGTTCAAAACATGAAAATCCAGTTTGGATAACTGGTGCAGATGCACTAATGGATTCTTTGAAAATTCATGGGGTAAAAGTTATATTTGGATATCCTGGAGGAGCCATACTACCAATATATGATGCTGTTCATAAGGCCGAACAAGATGGTTGGTTAAAGCATTATATGGTCAGGCATGAACAAGGTGGTTCTCATGCCGCTGATGGATATGCAAGATCTACTGGTGAAGTAGGAGTATGTTTTGGGACCTCAGGCCCAGGTGCAACAAATTTGGTAACTGGAATTGCCACTGCGCAAATGGATTCAGTCCCCCTAGTTGTAGTTACAGGTCAAGTTCCAAGACCTGCTATAGGGACAGACGCTTTTCAAGAAACTGATATTTTTGGTATTACTCTTCCAATAGTGAAACATTCATGGGTAATAAGAGATCCTTCAGATATCGGGAAAGTAGTTTCTGAAGCTTTTTTTATAGCCTCATCTGGAAGACCAGGCCCTGTCTTAATTGATATACCCAAAGATGTTGGTCAGGAGTTCTTTAATTACCAAAGAGTTTTGCCTGGTGAGATTATTCCTAAAGGTTTTAAAAGGAATGGGGAAATTAATGATTGCGATATCAATAAAGCAATTAAATTAATAGAAGATTCTGAAAGACCTCTTTTATATGTAGGAGGTGGGGCAATATCTTCAGGGGCTCATGATGAAATAAAAACTTTGGCTAAGAATTATCAAATACCAGTTACCACAACCTTAATGGGAAAGGGCGCTTTTGATGAAAAAGATAATTTATCAGTAGGGATGTTAGGAATGCATGGAACTGCTTACGCAAATTTCGCTGTTACAGAATGCGATCTTTTAATTGCTATTGGAGCTAGATTCGATGATAGGGTGACAGGAAAATTAGATACTTTTGCCCCTAATGCTAAGGTAATTCACATAGATATAGATCCTGCAGAAGTTAATAAAAATAGGCGTGTAGATGTTGCAATTGTTTCTGATGTTTCAAAAGCTGTTCTCAAAATTAATGAACAATCTCTAAATAACAAATTTACATATCAGACGAAAAACTGGTTAGAAAAAATTGATTTTTGGAAAAATAAACATCCTTTATATGACCCACCTAAAGAAGGAGAAATTTATCCTCAGGAGGTTCTTCTAAAAGTGAGGGAATTTTCACCCGAAGCTTATGTAACTACAGATGTAGGACAACATCAGATGTGGGCTGCTCAATATCTTAGAAATTCTCCAAGAAAATGGATTAGTAGTGCAGGCTTAGGAACTATGGGTTTTGGATTGCCAGCTGCAATTGGAGTAAAAGCAGCATTACCTAATTCAGATGTAATTTGTATTGCAGGAGATGCAAGTGTCTTAATGAATATTCAAGAATTAGGAACTTTATCTCAATATGGTCTAAATGTGAAATTGATTATTATAAATAATCGCTGGCAAGGGATGGTAAGACAATGGCAGGAAAGTTTCTACGATGAAAGATATTCCTCATCTGATATGAGTTGTGGCGAACCTGATTTTGTAAAACTTGCTGAATCTTTTGGAGTTAAAGGATACTTAATTTCTGATAGAAAACAATTACAGAATGAATTAAAAAGTGCGCTTGATCATGATGGCCCTGCCTTAATTAATATTCTTGTCAGAAGAGGTGAGAATTGTTATCCAATGGTTCCTCCTGGTAAAAGTAATGCTCAAATGGTTGGATATGTTAATTGTGAAGATTAATTTTTTTAAATTCTTCTTTTACAAAAAATTAACTTTAATATAATTCAAACCTTAGATATTTCTGAATTGAAAAAATTATCAAAATTTTTAATTATAATTTGCTTGGTTGTTTTTAATCCTGTAATAGTTAACTCGGCTGAAATTCTTCAAATTAAAAGTTCAAATACTATTTTGGTGGGGGATCAAAATAGGAATTTAACGATTGGATTATTTTGTGTAGATGTAAATGAAAATGATGAGATTGAAGCAACTAATTTACTTAAGAAAGAATTCCCCAGGGGAAGCAAAGTGAAAATAAAACCCTTAGGTTTCAAAGAGAATATTTTGTTAGCAAAAGTTTTTAATATAAAAGGTACTAAGGAGATGACAGAATTATTAGTCGATAAAGACTTAACTGGTGAAATTTGTCCAAGTTAATTATCCTTATGAGCATATAAGATTCCATTGTCTCGAGATTGTTTTGCTCCTTCTCCAGGAATAAAATTCATTATTGAATTTGTATGTGCATAAATTTGAGATGTCTATATTTGTATGAGGGATGTTCTCATTTAAAAGTTGTTTATAGGCAGATCTCTTTAGATCAAGTTGATTTAAGTTTTGCTCTCTGATGTGATTTGAATCACTAAAACAAAGATCTTTTTTAGTTTTAGTCAATTTGACAGTTATGTTTTTGTTTTCGGCCTTTCTATAAAATTCTTTGAGTGTAATTTTATCAACTAGATAATGTTCCTTAGAAATCGCTGGTCCGATTGCAACAAGTAAGTTATCTCTAGATGTCCCAAAAGTATCGAAAATTTTTACCAGATTTTTTATTATTTTTTTTTCTAAACCTTTTCTTCCACAATGCAAGGTTGCTACATTTCTTGTCTTTTTATCTGCAAAAAATATTGGCATACAATCAGCTGTGTAAACCCATAAGTTTTGACTACGATTATTGCCAACAAGACCATCTGCATCAGTCTTGGTTCCTTTTTGCGAATGAGATCCAAACACTATCACATTACTGTGAATTTGATTGGAAACACAATTTATGGAATTATCATTAAAGTGATTCCCTAATAATTGAAGAAATTTCTCAGTGCAAGACTTCGTGAAGTATGCATGTTTGAAATTATTTTGACTAAGAATAGGTGATGAATAATACTCAAATTTTTTGTTTTGAATATAAATTTCATCTTTTGAAAAATATATTTCTTTGTAAGAAATAGTTCCTGCTCCTAAATTGAATTTATGAAATTAATTCAATATCTCTTAAGATCCAGAATCCTGCAAATTTTTCGATATACGGCGTTGACTGTATGGAAATAAATTGATAACCAAAAGAATTTTTTTTATTATCTAAAAACTTTGTATTTAAAATGCTTGCATCTTTTTCTGGTAAATCAGTTACCAGCCACTTATCATCTTCTGAAGCTTCAAGTATGAGTTGGTTCTTATTTACGACTAATTTAATAGGTTCTAAGCAACTAAACCATGCAGAAAGTGCCAAAGATCTATCTTTGCTAAAAAGTCTTAATCCTGGAACTAAGTAATTATCATCTAAATCTTGCTGAATTGGGAAAATATCTCCAAATTCCATAGGCCAATTTTCTGCTGATTTTAATTCTCCAATTGATATCTCAGAGATAGTTAAAGCATCACCTCTTACTGCTTCTGGTAGAGGTGTAGGAGAGTTTTCCATTTGAGAAGTAAAAGTAGGAGCTAATACACCTCTTACATAACCTTTTTCCTTTGGATAAATCTCTTTTTCAAGAAATTCGATTCTATCTAATAAATTGTAAGTTCTCCTACTTACAATAGCCTCAATACTTACGGCCTCCAGAGATTTCTTAATGATCGATTTCATTGACGACCTCCAGAATCGAACTAAAGAAGGTTTCTCCCACCCTTGTTTTTTTGCTTCACTTATTGCTTCATTTAGCGCCTTTGTAAGCCACACTGAATTAACTTCATTAGCAGGGCACTTTTTATTCCAAAGAAAAACATCTTGTGTCTTATAACTTCTTGTGGAGCAGATAATTAATTCCCACCTTTTTTTCCCATTTGATTCAATAATTGGCCTTGAGTAAAAGTCTAATTCCCAATCTGAAATTTTTAATTTAAGACTTGACTCCATTTTTTTATTAATGTTCATTTATCTTGTTCTTTTTTATCGAAGAGTGCTTTAGTTTTTAGTGCTCTCTCTGTGGCTTCTTGCATAACTTTTTGCTTATCAATAATTAATTCTCCCGCAGAGTTTTCTAGGAGTGCTGTATTGAGACCAATACGACCTTTTTCGAGGTCTATTTCAGATATTAAAGCTTTTATCATTTCCCCTTCTCTAAAAACTTCTCTTAAAGAACGAATCGATCCATTTGTTAGTGAGGATTGATGAAGAAGTCCACTAGCTCCACCTAAATCTATAAAGAAGCCATATGGTTTTACTGCTAAAACTTCTCCTTCAATTAATTGACCTAATTCTAAACTTGTAAGTTTAGAGACTAATGATGCTTTCTTTTCAGAGAGAACTAATTTTCTGGATTCTGAATTCACCTCAAGAAACGCTACTTTTAGAGTTTTGCCAACAAAAGATTGATAATCTTGACCATCTTCAAGTTGGGATCTTGGGATGAATCCTCTTAATCCATCTACATCACAAGTAAGCCCACCTCTATTAAATCCATTAATTAAAACGTTAATTAATTCTCCATTTTTTGCGGAACTTGATACTTTCTCCCAACTTTGCCTGAGAATTAATGCCCTAGCGCTCACTGTTACCATCCCATCAGCATTTTGTTCTTTGATAACCAAAACTTCCATTTCAAGGCCTATAGAAAACTTTTCTTTAAAGTTAGTGATTACACCCAAACCACATTCTTTTTTGGGCATATAACCAGGTGCTTTCCCACCAATGTCAACATATAGTCCATCACTTTCGATTGCTATAACCTTACCTGAAATTGTTTCTCCTGTAGCCCCAATTGGCTCATTTGCATTTAAAGCCTCCAAAAAAGCACTTTCATCAAAATCGAATTCATCAACTGTTCTTTCTAATTGAAAATCTGTGTTTTCCTCAGAATAATTAAGGGGTTTATTTAAGTCTTGTTGAGTTAAATTTAGTTGAGAATTATCAAAATCCTTGGTGTTTTCATTATTGCCCTCAATTTTTTTTACTGAATCGTTTTTAATGATTTGCGGTTTGATTGCGATATCTTCTTTTTTAATTTCTTCTTGCGAATTGGTTTGCTCATTATCTATTTTTTGTGTATCTTTCTTGCTTATGTGAAGTACCTGAAGAGGTTTTTTATTGCCCTTTGGTTGGTTATTATCTTGGGCATTTTTATTACTGACTCCCATCGTAGGTAAAATAAGAATAATTAATTATTAACATACTCTAAATGTTAGTACTCAAAATTAAAATTAATGAACTTTAAACCAATACCTAATAAATTTGAATATTTAAATTGGCAAGAAATTGAGAGTGTTGCAAAAAACAAAAACTCAACAGTGATTTGGCCATTCGGTGCTGTTGAGCAACATGGGCCGCATTTGCCTCTTGCTACAGACAGTATTTTTGTTGATGAAATTATTAGCGAAGTTTTCAAATTGTTCTCTGCTGATATTCCATTAAAAAAACTTCCAACCCAATATATTGGTTTTTCTCCAGAACATAAGGGTTTTGCCGGGACAATTTCACTTTCCTCAAATTTATTAACCTTAATGATAAAGGAAGTAGGAGGTCAATTATCTGAAATGGGTTTTAAAAGATTGATATTAATTAATGGACATGGAGGTCAAATTTCACTATTAAATACAGCTGCAAGAGAGCTAAGAAGTGTCGCACCAGGGATGGCAGTTTTCCCTTGTTTCTTATGGAGTGGGGTGAATGGATTGAATGAATTGTTAACAAAAACTGAGATTGAGGATGGGCTTCATGCTTCTTTAGCTGAAACAAGTTTGATGCTGGCTTTGAAACCAGAATTAGTAGGTGATGAACGCCCAAATGAGGGTAATAAAGCAGAGATCCCTGAAGGCTGGAGTCTAGAGGGCAATGCGCCTACTGCTTGGCTTACTAAGGACTTCAGTAAATCAGGTGTTATTGGAGATAGTAGGGGAGCAAATGAGTCTTTAGGTAAAAATTTAAAGGAATTATTGATTAATCATTGGTTCAAATTGATTACGAATCTGATGCAATCAGATTGGCCAAACAATTCTTAAATAAGTTTAAGTAAAAAATGTGACTTAACAATTGAAACTATTTTCATGATATTTAAATAAACTCTCTATAATCGTGTAGTATTCATGCATAATGAACTAAAGATTACTGACATGCAAACTCTAGAATCAAATAAAAAAACTATTGAAGAATCGACTAATCCGATTTCTTTAGATTTGCCCGACTTCACTACAGATTCTTACAAGGATGCATACAGCAGAATAAATGCAATTGTTATAGAGGGAGAGCAAGAGGCTCATGATAATTACATTTCAATAGCTACTTTAATTCCAAATGAGTTAGAAGAGTTAACTAAATTAGCGAGAATGGAAATGAAGCATAAAAAAGGCTTTACTGCATGTGGAAGAAATTTAGGTGTCGTAGCAGATATGGAATTTGCAAAAAAATTCTTTTCTAAATTACATGGTAATTTTCAAGTTGCTCTTGAGAAAGAAAATTTAACAACATGTCTTTTAATACAAGCTATATTAATTGAAGCATTTGCAATTTCTGCTTATAACGTCTACATAAGAGTTGCAGATCCTTTTGCAAAAAAAATAACAGAGGGAGTTGTTAAAGATGAATATCTTCATTTAAATTATGGTCAAGAGTGGCTTAAAGAGAACTTATCTGCTTGTAAAGAGGAATTAATGGAAGCTAATAAGGTTAATCTGCCTTTAATTAAAAAGATGTTAGATGAAGTGGCAGATGACGCATCAGTTTTAGCTATGGACAGAGAAGAATTAATGGAAGAATTTATGATTGCTTATCAAGATACACTGATGGAAATAGGTCTAGATAATAGAGAAATTGCTAGAATGGCTATGGCAGCTATCGTCTAATTACAATTCTAATTAATTAAGAATTTTAATAATTAATCAATACTATTTAAGTAGTTACCTCTGTGCTATTCTTCATAACATCGTATAGAAACCATTTATAAATTTTAAATGTTTGGGTTAATAGGTCACTCAACCAGTTTTGAAGATGCAAAAAGAAAAGCCTCGATGCTAGGCTTTGATCATATTGCTGATGGCGATTTGGATGTTTGGTGTACTGCTCCTCCTCAGCTTGTTGAAAACGTAGAAGTTAAGAGTGCTACTGGAATATCTATCGAAGGTTCTTATATAGATTCTTGCTTTGTTCCTGAAATGCTTTCTAGGTTTAAAACGGCTAGAAGAAAAGTACTAAATGCTATGGAACTAGCTCAGAAAAAAGGGATTAACATCACAGCATTAGGAGGATTTACTTCTATTATTTTTGAGAATTTTAATCTTCTACAGCATAAACAAATTAGAAATACTTCATTAGAGTGGGAAAGGTTTACTACTGGCAATACTCATACCGCCTGGGTTATTTGTAAGCAACTAGAAATAAATGCGCCTCGCATTGGGATAGACCTTAAAAAAGCAACTGTGGCTGTAATTGGTGCTACAGGTGATATTGGTAGTGCTGTTTGTAGATGGCTTATCAATAAAACTGGGATTTCAGAACTTCTTATGGTAGCAAGACAACAAGAACCACTAGCGCTGTTACAAAAAGAATTAGATGGTGGCACCGTAATAAGCTTAAATGAGGCATTGCCTCAGGCTGATATTGTTGTATGGGTTGCAAGTATGCCTAAAACTATTGAAATTGATAGAGATAACTTAAAAAAACCATGTTTAATGATTGATGGCGGATACCCCAAAAATCTTGATGAGAAATTTCAGGGTGAAAATATTCATGTTTTAAAAGGAGGTATAGTGGAGTTTTTCAATGATATTGGTTGGAATATGATGGAACTTGCCGAAATGCAAAACCCTCAGCGAGAGATGTTTGCTTGCTTTGCAGAAGCTATGATTTTAGAATTTGAAAAGTGTCATACAAACTTTAGTTGGGGAAGAAATAACATTTCCCTTGAAAAGATGGAGTTTATTGGAGCAGCATCTTTAAAGCATGGTTTTTCTGCGATTGGACTTGATAAGCAGCCTAAAGTATTAACCGTTTAAATTATGGCTAAACGTTATCTCCTTGATTTTGAAAAGCCTCTTGTTGAACTTGAGAAGCAGATAGAGCAAATTAAAGAATTAGCTCGAGATTCAGAAGTAGATGTTAGTCAACAGCTTCTGCAGCTTGAAACCTTAGCTGCTAGGAGAAGAGAAGAAATATTTAAATCTCTCACCCCTGCTCAAAAGATTCAGGTAGCTAGACATCCTCAAAGACCAAGTACGTTGGATTTTGTTCAAATGTTTTGTGATGACTGGATCGAATTACATGGAGACAGAAATGGTGGCGATGATATGGCACTAATTGGTGGGATAGGTTCGATAAATAATAGACCAGTGTTGATGTTAGGGCATCAGAAAGGAAGGGACACAAAAGAAAATGTAGTAAGAAACTTTGGGATGGCAAAACCAGGAGGTTATAGAAAAGCTCTTAGATTAATGCAACATGCAAATAGATTTTCTTTGCCAATTCTTACATTTATTGATACTCCTGGAGCTTATGCTGGTTTAAAGGCTGAAGAACAAGGTCAAGGTGAAGCGATTGCAAGAAACCTTAGAGAGATGTTTGGCTTGAAAGTTCCAATTGTGGCTACTGTCATTGGAGAAGGAGGTTCTGGAGGAGCACTTGGAATAGGTGTTGCCGATAGGTTACTAATGTTTGAACACAGTGTTTACACAGTTGCTAGTCCGGAAGCGTGTGCATCAATTTTGTGGAGAGATGCTGCGAAGGCACCAGAAGCCGCATCAGCACTTAAAATCACAGGTAAAGATTTACTTAAATTAGGTATAATAGATGAGGTATTACCAGAACCTTCTGGTGGGAATAATTGGGATCCTTTAGATGCTGGTAACACACTAAAAGAGGCTATTGAGAAACACCTTAATGCTTTACTGCAAATGCCTGAAGACGAATTAATTGAGGAAAGATACAAAAAGTTTAGGGTTTTAGGTAAATTTATCGAAGCAAATAATATTGAAGAGATTTATAGTGAAATCCCCCAAAAAACTGAATAACTTGAAACTAGCTTTTATAACGGGTGCTACGAAAGGTATTGGAAGATCTACCGCAATTACTTTTGCTAATGCTGGCTGGGATTTAATTTTACTTTCAAGGGATATAGATTTAATGGAGAAACTAAAGAGCGAACTGTTGACCACTAAATCAAAAATTAACCTGGTTAAGTGTGATTTATCTAATCCTCTAGAAATAGAGCGTCGTGTTAAAGAGGCAATTGAGAAGTATGGGTGCCCTTCAGTATTAATAAATAATGCCGGTTGCGCATTTAATGGCCCTTTAGTTGAAATGGAATTAGGTCAATGGGAACAAACTATTCAAATAAATCTCACAAGTGTTTTTCAAATTTGTAGTTCAATAATTCCTCAAATGAGAAAAAATGGTGGTTTAGTTATTAATGTTAGTAGTCATGCTTCTTATAATGCTTTCTCCCACTGGGGAGCTTATTGTGTTTCAAAATCTGCACTGGCTATGTTTACTAAATGCTTGAGGGAGGAGGAGAGATCTAACTCAATAAGAGCGTGTACAATAACTCTTGGTTCAGTAAATACTCCTCTTTGGGACTCCGAATCAATCAATTCTGATTTTGATAGAACTTCCATGCTCTCCTCAAAAGAGGTATCAGAAACTATTCTCTACATGGCTCAAAAACCTGAATCACAATTGATAGAAGACTTGACTTTGATGCCTTCTGGCGGAGCCTTCTAATCATATTATTTATCTGATTAATCTTAAAACAGTGATTTTTTTTAGTGCTATTAGAACCCGATTGAACAAGAGAATGTGATATAGTATATTAGCAATTAAGCTTTTGGAAGATACAGTAAATTAAGTTGCATACAATTTTCTGTTTAGAATTTTATGACCTCTACATTACCTAACGATAATATTAGAAACTTTGACGACCAGATTACTAATAAACTTATTTCTGAAATTATAAGAGACAGAATTAAGGATTCTGGTACAAGATTTAGTGCTAACGATAATATTTCTGATTTTATAAATCCAGGTGAGTTAGAAATTTTAGAAAAAGAAGTAGCCTCAAGAGTTAAAGACTTACTAAAGTCTCTCGTAATTGATGTTGAGAATGATCATAATACTCAAGAAACTGCTGAAAGAGTTTCAAAAATGTATCTAAATGAAGTTTTTAAAGGTAGATATCATGAACAACCTAAAGTTACAAGTTTTCCTAATGATAAGAATCTTGATGAAATCTATACAGTTGGTCCAATTTCGGTAAGATCTGCATGTTCACATCACTTTGTTCCAATTCTTGGAGAGTGTTGGATAGGTATTAAACCTGGAAATAAAGTCATAGGACTGTCAAAATTTGCGAGAGTTGCTGATTGGGTTTTTTCAAGACCTCATATTCAAGAAGAAGCTGTAATGATCCTTGCAGATGAAATTGAAAAACTATGTGAACCTAAAGGTTTAGGAATTATTGTAAAGGCCCAACATTATTGTATGAAGTGGAGGGGTGTTAAGGAACCAAATACAAGTATGATTAATTCTGTGGTGAGAGGCGATTTTAGACACGATTTAAGCTTAAAACAAGAATTTTTTGAGCTTGTGAAACAGCAGTCCGCTACTAATAATTACTAATTTCTTTTTAAAAACTTAAAAAGATCCTCTGCTTTTCTAATATCTTTCAAACCTGGAGATATTTCGATACTACTTGAAATATCTAGTCCATCAGGTTTTATATCTGTAAGGATTTCATTAATCCATTCAATTGATATTCCACCTGCTAACCACCATGGTTTGCTGAATTTTAAATTCTTTAGATAAATTGAATTTATTTTTTTACCTGAACCTCCATAAGTTTTTTCATTCCAAGAATCAAGTAGGATAGCATCTACAAAATCCTCAAAAGGCTTAATTTTATCTATATCCTTTTCCGTTTTTATCCTGAAAGCCTTCCACAAGCCAATATTGGGAATTTTTTCCCTTATTTTTTTGCAGTAATCAATATCTTCATCTCCATGTAATTGAATAATAGTTTCGCTCGGGTTTCCTAAAAAATTTTTAATAATTAAGTCTATTGGACAATTTTGTACAACTGAAACCCTCTCGATTTTTGGATGCAACTTTTTTAAGGTTTTAAAAATTTTTTTCTTAATTTCAGCTGATACATATCTTGGTGACTCTTCCACTGAAATAATGCCGATAGCATGTGCTCCTAATTTTGCGACTTGAAGAGCTTGTTCTTCTGAGGTTAGGCCACAAATCTTAATTAAGGTATTACTCTTGGGCATATAATTATTCTGATATGTAAGATTAATATTATTAATAAATATAGCGGAGATTATTTTTGAGAAGTTGGCAAATTTTTAAAATATGGGGAATCCCCTTTAAAGTTCATCCTTATTGGTTTGCTATTCTTTTTTTATTCTCATGGAGTATAAGTAATCAGGTTAATTTAACTTCTAGTGACATTTATAATATTAAAGAATCTTGGATTATAGGATTTTTAACTTCTTTTTTCTTATTATCTTCAATTATTTTTCATGAGATTCTTCATACTTTTGTTTCACTTAATCAGGGAGTAAAAATAAAAAAAATTACTTTTTATTTTCTAGGAGCAATTTTACAAATAGATAAGTATTGTCAAACTGCTTTAGGTAATATAAAAATTGCAATTGTTAGACCTCTTTTATGTTTCGCTACAGCATCTATCCTACTTTTAATTAGTAATAACATTCCATCTCAAGAACAAATAGCAGTTGATGTAATTTCTAGAGTAGGGATATTTAATTTATTCTTAGGTTTCTTAAATTTGATTCCAATTGGTTCTTTAGATGGGGGGAATTTATTAAAAAGTATTATTTGGCATTTCTCTGGGAGTAAAAATAAAGGAAGAAATTTCCTCAATAAAGTAAATTTATTATTATCTTTTTTTGTTTTATTTTTTGGGATAGTTTGTTTATTTAGATTTAACTTTTACTTTGGTTTTATTCTTTCTTTTTTGGGCTTGTTTGGAGTTAATTCTTCAAAATCTGAAAGTCAATTTTTTAAAATTGAAAACATACTTAAATTTAGTAGAGTTTCTGAGATCAAATTAAAGCCTTTGAGGAAAATTGAATACGATTCAAATTTCTCAGAATTTAATAAATTAATAAAAAATAAAAAGGATGCATCGGATAAATATTTTTTTGTTACGAATAATGGTAGATGGACCGGTTTTGTTGATGAGAATATTTTAAAAACTGTTTCCTTAAAAAAATGGGAACGGAACTTTGTTGGAAATTTTAAGAAACCGATTGATAGTTTTGAAACTGTATCTTATAACGATAAATTATGGAGAACTATAGAAAGACTTGAAGAAACAAATGAAGGTTTTTTGTTGGTTCTTAATGCTGCAGATATCCCTTTGGGTATAATTGATAGGTCAAAAATTGGAAACTTTGTATTGAATAAATTAGGTTTTAATTTACCTTCAGAGATTGTTAACAAATTAAACTTTAAAAATCATTATCCCTTAGGAATTGAATTGCCAAGAATAGTTAATTCAATGAAGCAGAAAGGAGATCTTTAATAATTCTTGTAATTAAAATTTTCTATTTTTTATTATCTATGGCAATATTTTTGAAATTTATATTTGGTTTGTTTTTCAGGAACGAATTTCTCAAATGTTTAACTATTTCATCATTTGTTAGCTTTAAATTTAGTTTTGGTGGAGCTTCTTCTTTGAATAATTTGAACCACAAATCTCTTGAAGGATTTGTTTGAATCTCCCCATGTTGAAGGAATGCACCTTTTTTACGAAGTTGGGCACTACCTATTCTCTTAAACCCATCCTGATCAACTAAATCAGAAATTAATGAAGTCCCAAAACAATTTGTTTTAATACTTGATTTTCGTGAATCACCATATCGTAAGTTTAGACCTAATTCTCTGAAACTTTTAATTAGCCAATTATTAACCATTTCATAACTTAAGACTTTATAGTAAGTTTTTTTAAATGTTAATGCATATGTGATGCCTCCTGAATGCAGGACAGCACCCCCTCCAGAGGGACGTCTAACAATATTAATTTCCCCTTTTGATAATAAATTTTCCCAATGAAGAGGAATTTGCTTTTGGTGATAGCCAATTGAAAGCCAATCCCCAGTCCAATAGTAGAACCTCAATGTGAGAATTATTTCAGGATTCGAAATTGTCTGATTTAAAGAATTTAAATCTAAAGCCATTTGATCAAATCCAGATAAATTATTTGTCGAAAAAATTAGAGCCCGATTTTCTATTCCCAAAATTAACTTTGTAGGTTTATTTATGATAATTTTCAATAATTTTTTTCTTTCAATTTGTTAATTACGTAACATCATTTTGTAATAGTGTTTCAAATCTCCTCTTTTCGGTGGAGAATATAGAAAATATTTTTTTTACCATGGAGCCAACTCAAACAATAAATCTTATTGCACTATCCCTCATAGTTGTCATGCATGCAGGAGTCTTAGCACTAAGACTTGGAATTAGTTTAGGTAGGAATTAAAGTTTATTAGAAAATTACAAATTTATAAGGTAATAATAAAGTAAGACTGAATTGAGTTATTCAGTAATATCAAGTACTTAATTTGTTAAAATCTTTTTATAAAAATAGTATTTTTTACAAAAAATATTTAGGATCTGTTTTTATAAAAAGACAACAGAAAGAGGATAATTTTGTATCTTTGATTTTTTTAATTATAAAAATAAGCTTTTCCCTTTTAGCAATAGTAAGTCTGATTAAACTTGGCTATAGCTCCAAAGTTAGGTTAACCAGATTAAAGGAAATTGAAGACTCATTTTCATACGAAAAATATAGATTTAATGTTTTAACAAATAAGTTTGATGATTTATTCTCTTCAGAAGGTGAGCAAAGATTTATGAAGGATCAGGATCAAATAATTTCTAGGGACATTATCAGAGTAATATGGCGTTGATAAGGGTGATCTTGAATCATTCTACTTTTCAATTTCTATTATCTTTTTTGCTAGTGAGTAAGAACATTAAGGGTTTAGTCCTAATAACAGGAACAACTTCTGGAGTTGGATTAAATACTCTAAAACCTCTATTAAGATTTGGGTGGGAGGTTATAGCTGTTAATCGATCAAATAAAAGAGCTATAAAAATAGCTGAGGAATTCTTGACAAAAGAGGAAGTTAAAAATGTTCACTTTATAGAAATAGATCTTGCTAACTTGGATGATGTGAGACAAGGTTGCGATGAAATATTAGAAAGATTTAAAAAACCGATAAATTCTCTTATCTGTAATGCAGCAGTTTATAAACCCAGACTAAAGAGACCTGAAAGGTCCCCTCAGGGGTTCGAAAACTCAATGGCAGTAAATCATTTTGGGCATTTTCTTATGATAAACCTACTTATAGAAAATATTTTATCTTCTGAAAGAGAAATTGTTTTAAATGGTAAATCAACTTTATTCAAGCCAAGAATTACAGTATTAGGGACTGTTACGGCTAATTATTCAGAACTTGGAGGAAGGATCCCCATCCCTGCCCCAGCTGATTTGGGAGATTTATCTGGATTCAAAAATGGTTTTTTATCTCCAATAAGTATGGCGAATGGAAAGAAATTCAAACCTGGTAAGGCTTATAAGGATAGTAAACTTTGCAATATGGTGACAGTTCAGGAATTATCAAAAAGATATCCTGCAGAGAAGATTATTGTAAATTCTCTATATCCTGGATGTGTGGCTGAGACAAAACTTTTTAGAGATACTCCTTGGTTATTTAGATTCCTTTTCCCGATATTTCAAAAATTCATAACAAAAGGATATGTGTCACAAAGATTGGCAGGAGAGAGGGTCGCTCAAGTGGCAACTTATAAAGAATTTTCTAAACCATCAGTCCATTGGAGCTGGGGAAATCGTCAAAAAACTGGCAGAAAAGCTTTTTCTCAAAAGTTGTCAAAAAGAATAATTGATACGAAGACCTCTAAGCAAACTTATGATTTAACAAGCCAATTGGTTGGATTAGATTAATTTAGACTAATCAAATCCTAGTAAATCAAAAATTTCTCTATCTTTAAGTGGATTGCCTTCTAGAGGTTCTACGTTTTCAAGCATATTTTTGGCAAGAGATAAATATTCATTTTGAACTTCAATAACATCTTCAGTTGGTTCCATTTCAAAGATGGTACATTTTTTTAGTCTTGATCTTCTAATGGCATCGACATCTTTAAAGTGGGCCATAGTTTTTAAACCTGTTCTTTCATTGAATTTATCAATTTGATCTGTGTCTTTTGATCTATTTGCGACTACCCCCCCTAATCTGACTTTATAATTTTTTGCTTTTGCTTTAATTGCAGAGACAATTCTGTTCATAGCGAATATTGAATCGAAGTCATTAGCAGTAACAATTAAACAATAATTTGCATGTTGCAATGGAGCTGCAAATCCTCCGCAAACGACGTCTCCTAGGACATCAAAAATAACAACGTCAGTATCTTCTAATAAATGATGTTCTTTTAATAGTTTAACTGTCTGACCGGTTACATATCCCCCGCACCCTGTCCCAGCAGGAGGACCTCCACTTTCAACGCACATTACTCCATTAAAACCTTCAAACATGAAATCGGTTGGCCTCAATTCTTCACTATGAAAATCTACCTCTTCGAGAATATCGATAACTGTAGGAACCATTTTGTGTGTCAAAGTGAAAGTGCTATCGTGTTTCGGATCACATCCAATTTGTAGAACCTTTTTACCTAATTTTGAGAATGCTGCAGAAAGGTTTGATGATGTAGTTGATTTTCCGATGCCACCCTTCCCATAGACGGCAATAACTAAAGCCCCTTCCTCAATATTTATTTTTGGATCTTGCTTTACTTGAACACTTCCTTCTCCATCAAGAGGTCTATTTATAGTACTTGTCATTTAAAGCTTAAAACACATTATTATTTATATTCTTGCAGTGCAAATACACATGAAATATGTTTCTAAACAAATATGTATTTAATTGTATTAAAAGTGTGAAATATGTTCTTATAACTGAATTTTTAGGATTAAATCTATTGGATTATGAGTGAAAATACTCATGACTTAATCATATTTTATTAGTAAAAATTAACTGAAATATGCTTTGGCATCATAAAGAGTTTCATCGCTTATCTCTGGAATTCCTCTCAAGATTGCGTATTTTTCAGTATTTGTTTTAACTTTACCTCTTACAAAAAATGGAACTTTTGTTAATTCAGCTCTACCAGATTCAGTCCAGATAATTCCTTCTTTACTATTTTTTTCTTTTTTCTCGTCAGAATTTAAAATGTTATTTTTGTTTGTCGCTGTATGTCCTAAATGGCTTTGATGACCATCAACAAACTCAAAGTCATGTTTGAACATATCAATAAGATGCTCTTCTAAGCCCATCATTAGGGGATGTACCCAGTCATCAAAAATCACATTTGCTCCTTCCCATCCCATTTGAGGGCTATATCTTGCAGGAACATCTTGAACATGCATTGGAGTACTAATTACTGAGCAAGGAATGCCGAGTCTTTTTGCACTATGCCTTTCCATTTGGGTCCCTAAAACTAGTTCAGGGGCAGTCTTTTTCATGGCATCTTCCACTTCCAGATAATTGTTAGTTATTAGAGCTTCTACATTAAGATCTTTTGCAGTAGCTCTTACTTGCCTGGCCATCTCCCTACTGTACGTTCCAAGACCCACTACTTCAAAACCCAATTCTTCCTTAGCAATTTTGGCTGCTGCAATTGCATGTGTTCCATCACCAAAAATAAAAACTCTTTTACCAGTTAGATAATTAGAGTCAACTGATTTTGAGTACCAAGGAAGTTTTGATTTATTTTCTAATTCTTCTTTATTCGTTAAAGGAAGATCTAATTTCTCATGAACTTCATTTATAAATTCAATTGTATTCTTTATTCCAATAGGAATAGTATTCGTATATTCCATTCCAAAGTTCCGTTTGAGCCACTCACATGAAGCTTCAGCAATTTCTTGATAAAGACAGATATTTATTTCAGCATCAATTAGTCTTTCAATATCATCAGGACTAGCACCTAATGGAGCAACTACGTTTGTATCTATACCTTGTTCTGAAAGTATGCGTTGGATTTCGATTACATCATCTCTGCATCTAAATCCTAATAATGAAGGGCCAAGTATATTAACTTTTGGTCTCCTACCTAATTCCCTCCACCTAAGGGGATTTATTTTGTCTGAAGAACTTACTTTTTCTTTTAAAAGGGTTCTTGTTAGTTGATAAAAGGTTTCTGAGGCCCCCCAATTTTCTTTCTTGCTATAAGCAGGTAATTCAAGATTTACAATCGGCATATCAAATCCCATCCCTTTCGCAAGAGCTCCAGGTTGGTCTTGGATTAGTTCTGCTGTACAACTTTCTCCGACTAAAAGAGTTTTGGGTTTGAATCGTTCAACAGCTTCCTTAATATTTTTCTTCACTAATTCAGCTGTATCGCCTCCAAGGTCTCTAGCCTGAAAAGTTGTATAAGTTACTGGAGGCCTTTGCCCCCTTCTCTCGATCATTGTAAAGAGAAGATCTGCATATGTATCTCCTTGGGGAGCATGAAGCACATAATGAATGTCTTTCATTGACGAGGCAATTCTCATAGCACCAACATGAGGTGGTCCTTCATACGTCCAAAGAGTTAATTCCATAGTTTTTAATGAGTTACTAAAGTTTTTGAAGTTAGTATTTGATTTCTTTTTAAAGGCTTGGAGAAGAGGCCAGCCAAATCTGCCGCTTGATCAATTCCATGAATTGGACTGAATACCATTTCTATTGACCACTTAGTACTTATCCCCTCCGCCTCAAGAGGGTTAGCTAAACCCATTCCACAAACTACTAAGTCTGGATTAGATTCTCTCACTCGATCTAATTGTTTTTCTACATGTTGCCCTTCAACAATTTTTGTATTATCAGGTAATAAATTAATCTCCTCTTTCATTAAATCTTTATTTAGGTAGGGAGTGCCTACCTCTATAAGATCCATTTCGCATTCATTATGCAAAAATCTTGCTAACGATATCTCCAGTTGCGATTCAGGGAGAAGAAATAATCTTTTCCCCTTAAGTATTTCTTTGTGAGATTCAAGAGCAAGTTTTGCTCTATTAACTAAAGGGGAAATAATTTCATGAACTTTAAGTTCACTAATTTTGAAAGCTTTCGCTGCAGCTAAAAACCATTCAGTACTTCCTTCGATACCAAGAGGAAATGGAGCTGAAATTATTTCACAACCACGATGTTTTAAGTCTCGAACGGTATCACTTAAATAAGGCTGAGCTAATAAAACTTTTGTATTTTTGCCAATCTTTGGTAATTCTGTTGATTGACGGGGTGGAAAGCTCTCAATTTTTGAAATTCCTAAATTTCTAAAAATCTTTTTAAACCTATCCTCTACATTATTAGCAAGAGTCCCAACTAATAATAATTTCTCCTCATCTGATGAATCCATTAATGGAATTAAAGCTTTTAAGGCGCCATCCTCTCCTTGGGTAAAAGTTGTTTCTATCCCACTGCCAGAGTAATTAACGAATCTCACTTGACCTAAAAATCTTTTATTTAATTTCTCTGCGACAGTGGCAAGATCCAATTTGATAACCTCACTTGGACAAGATCCAACTAGAAAAAGAGTTTTTATTTCGGGTCTTCTCGCAATAAGATCATTTACTACTAGATCTAATTCTTCATGAGCATCAGCAAGACCAGCAAGATCTTTTTCTTCAAGAATAGCCGTCCCAAATCTTGGTTCAGCAAAAATCATAACTCCAGCAGCGCTTTGTATTAAATGAGCACATGTCCTTGAGCCTACAACTAGAAAAAATGCATCGGGCATTCTTCTGTGGAGCCAAACTATTGAAGTTAACCCACAAAAAACTTCCCTGGGCCCAGTTTCCTTATTAAATTCAACTTTACTCATTAAAAATTTTCAAGAGCTTATATTTCAAGCTTGCATAAACTTTTTAATTTAAGAAAGTAATTAATAAGTTCTCTTACAAAATGAACACATTTAAAAAACTTATATGAATGTTTAAATACTTAAATGAGAATTATGAAAAAACTTTTGTGGCGTATTTTAATTTCTGTAGAAGGAATTTCCTTGACTTATTTTTGAAATCTTCCACACATTTCTAGCTATTTTCGTTGCTAATAATCCTGCTCTTTCTAACTTAGATTTTCCGGGCTTTGCCCCAATTAAAGCTGTAACTTCTGAAGTGGTTAATGGTGCTCCAGTATTTATAGCTAATTGCGTTAACTCCAATCTGTCTCTAAGGTTCTTAAGATTTACTTTTTCAATTTTATCTTCATCTAACCAACTAAAAGATGGGTCTTTTTGAGATAGTTTTTGCATCAAGCTTAGGCTAACTAATCCAAGAGTTTGATCAGGAGTTAATTCTTTTTCAGTACCAGAAACATTTGGTTCTTTTTTTTGAGAAGTTCCCATAAAAATGCATATCTTTTACTTGAAGTTATCGTTTTGTGGGAAGCATGCAAGTAAATTTAGTAGAAAAAATGAACCATTATCCGTTATAGTCGCGTGAATGGAACCAACTTCTAGTTTAAACAGAGGGGAACGAAAAAAAGGCAGTTCTCTTGTAACAGGATCTGAGGTGCAATCTCAGGCCAGTGGTGCAAGCTGTTTTATTACAACTGATTCAGAAAAGTCTTTGGTTTCCAGACAAGCAAGTCAAGTTGAGCAAATTGAGTTGAGAACATATGTTTTTTTGGATTCTCTTCAGCCTCAATTAGCTGCATATATGGGGACGGTTAGTAGAGGTTTTTTACCTATCCCCGGAGATTCATGCCTTTGGATGGAAGTTTCACCTGGGATGGCCGTACATAGAGTCACTGATATTGCCTTAAAAGCAAGTAATGTAAGACTTGGTCAGATGATTGTTGAAAGAGCATTTGGCTCTCTTGCTCTTTATCACAAAGATCAAAGTACTGTTTTACATTCTGGGGATGTTGTTCTAGATGCTATTGGAAGTGAAGTTAGAAAAAGAACCAAACCTTCAACAAGTTGGACAGAAGTTATTCGAGCTATTACTCCAGATCATGCTGTTTTAATAAATAGACAAAACAGAAGTGGATCAATGATTCAATCTGGAATGAGCATGTTCATATTAGAAACTGAACCGGCTGGTTATGTTTTAAAAGCAGCAAATGAAGCAGAAAAAGCATCAAATATAACTGTTGTTGATGTAAAGGCAGTTGGTGCTTTTGGTAGATTAACTCTTGCAGGGAAAGAAGGAGATGTAGAAGAAGCTGCTGCTGCTGCTATAAGAGCAATTGATGAAATTTCAAATTATTGAGAATTTTTTATTTAAACCTTTTTTTAACTTAAACCTATCTCTTTTTTTAAAAAAGGTGACATAATTTTTGCAGCTTTACCTCTACTACCTAGTTTATTTAGTTGTGATTGTGAGAGCTCACCGTAAACACAATTAGCTTCTTTAACCCAAAAAATAGATTCGAATTCCCCATTAGGATATTTGGGGCTCTTGAGAATTTCTCCCCAGCATATTCCAGTTGTATCTTTAACTAAGTTTCCTGAGGGATCGCACAAAACCATACAACTTATAAATCTTGCACTCCTATAGGGACTATCAGAAAGTTCATCAATTAATTTTTTAATTTTCTCATCATTATTTTTTGCATATCGAGCAGAATAAATTCCTGGTCGACCATCTAAAACATCTACTTCAAGACCCGAATCATCAGCTAATGCCCAAGTTTTTGTTTCTAGAGAAGCTGCCTTTGCTTTAAGTAGTGCATTCTCAAAATATGTTTTCCCAGTTTCTTCGACATTTAAATATTCTGGTTGCTTCTCAACCTTTAAAGACAAAACATCCAGCATCTCTGAAATTTCAGATACCTTTCTTTGATTGCCACTCGCAATAGTTAGAACTGGAAGGTTCAAAATAATTTAAAAATTTATTGTGAATATTATCTTACTTCAAAGCTTGATACGGAGACAGGAAAGGTTGAACATTCCACACCTGTGTAGACAGGGCCTGTCTCGTACGGAAATAACATAATGTAAATTTTTTCTTAACACAACAGTATGTTTTGATGCACTAACTAATTCGCATAAGTATTGACATATCAATAGTACCAAGGGTGATAAGTTTAACTTATGAATGATAGAAAAAACATTAATGGAGATTTTATCGAAAACGCTTGACTTATAAGTACTCAATGAAGCATTCTTCGAATTGAACATTCCACATTTAGTATTTAGTAGACAATGGCTACAGAAACAATGGGTATCGCTCTCGGCATGATCGAGACACGCGGACTTGTACCTGCAATCGAAGCAGCAGACGCAATGACAAAGGCAGCAGAAGTTCGCCTTATTGGTCGTGAATTCGTTGGTGGCGGTTATGTCACAGTATTAGTTAGAGGTGAAACAGGCGCAGTTAACGCAGCTGTAAGAGCTGGTGCTGATGCTTGTGAAAGAGTTGGTGACGGTTTAGTTGCAGCTCACATTATTGCTCGTCCTCATAGAGAAGTTGAACCTGCTCTAGGTAATGGTGAATTTCTTGGTCAAAAGGACTAATTAAGCAAGATTTATAAATTTTGCAAAATAATTATTTTCCCTAAACAGACCTAAATTTATCCTTATGAGTAAGAAGTATGACGCAGGGGTAAAGGAGTACAGAGATACCTACTGGACTCCAGAATATGTACCCCTAGACACCGATTTACTAGCCTGTTTCAAATGTACAGGTCAGGAAGGTGTTCCAAGAGAAGAAGTCGCAGCAGCTGTTGCCGCTGAATCTTCAACAGGTACTTGGTCAACAGTTTGGTCCGAGTTACTTACAGACTTAGAATTTTATAAAGGACGTTGTTATCGAATCGAAGACGTTCCTGGAGATCCTGAAGCTTTCTATGCTTTTATTGCATATCCTTTAGATCTTTTTGAAGAAGGCTCTATTACAAACGTATTAACATCTCTTGTAGGAAACGTTTTTGGATTTAAAGCTCTAAGACATCTACGTCTAGAAGATATTAGATTCCCAATTGCTTTCATTAAAACTTGCGGTGGTCCACCAAACGGAATCGTAGTTGAAAGAGATCGACTTAACAAATACGGAAGACCTCTACTTGGTTGTACCATCAAGCCTAAATTAGGATTATCTGGTAAAAACTATGGTCGAGTTGTATATGAATGTCTTAGAGGCGGTCTTGATTTAACGAAGGATGATGAGAATATTAATTCTCAACCATTCCAACGTTGGAGAGAAAGATTTGAGTTTGTTGCAGAAGCAGTTAAGCTTGCTCAGCGAGAAACTGGAGAAGTTAAAGGTCACTATCTAAATTGTACTGCTAACACTCCTGAAGAACTCTATGAAAGAGCTGAATTTGCAAAAGAGCTAGATATGCCAATCATCATGCATGATTATATAACTGGTGGTTTTACTGCAAATACTGGATTAGCTAATTGGTGTCGTAAAAATGGCATGCTTCTGCATATTCACAGAGCTATGCATGCTGTTATTGATAGACATCCAAAGCATGGTATTCACTTCAGAGTTCTTGCAAAATGTTTGAGACTATCTGGAGGAGACCAACTACATACTGGAACCGTGGTTGGAAAACTAGAAGGTGATCGTCAAACAACTCTTGGTTATATTGACAACTTAAGAGAGTCATTTGTTCCTGAAGATAGATCAAGAGGAAACTTCTTTGATCAAGATTGGGGTTCAATGCCTGGAGTTTTTGCAGTCGCATCAGGTGGTATCCATGTTTGGCATATGCCTGCACTTCTTGCGATCTTTGGGGATGATTCCTGTCTTCAGTTCGGTGGAGGAACACATGGTCATCCATGGGGTTCAGCTGCTGGAGCCGCAGCTAACAGAGTTGCTTTAGAAGCTTGTGTAAAAGCCCGTAATGCTGGTCGCGAAATCGAAAAAGAGAGTAGAGACATTCTTATGGAAGCTGCTAAGCATAGTCCTGAATTAGCTATTGCTCTAGAAACTTGGAAGGAAATTAAGTTCGAGTTTGACACTGTCGACAAGCTTGACGTTCAGGGTTAACTCAAGTTTCGAAATTGATGAGATTAATTCTCCTCAAACTTATTAAAATCTCGTTTTTACGAGTAATTACATTCACATTTTGATTAATTATGCCTTTCCAGAGCACAGTAAGCGACTATCAAACAGTTGCAACCCTGGAAACATTCGGTTTCTTACCACCGATGACCCAGGAAGAAATATATGACCAAATTGCGTACATAATTGCTCAAGGTTGGAGTCCAGTTATTGAGCATGTTCATCCAAGTGGATGTATGCAAACTTATTGGTCTTATTGGAAACTCCCATTCTTTGGGGAAAAAGATCTTAACTTGATCGTGAGCGAATTAGAGGCATGTCATAGAGCATACCCTGATCATCATGTAAGAATCATCGGATACGATGCTTACACTCAAAGTCAAGGAACAGCTTTTGTAGTTTTCCAAGGACGTTAAAGCTACTTATTGTAGTTAATATCTTTCTCCAAAAAATTTTTTGGAGAAAGTTTTTCAAAAAAGTTTTTAAAGAATTTCAAACTTGAAGATTATGTCAAAAAAAACTAGTAGAGAGATTGCACTTGAAAGAAGAAAGGCGATGAGTGATAGCGGTAAAAAAGCTGCTGCTTATTCTTCAACTACCAAAGATAGAGTTCGATCTTCTCAAGATATACATATTTCTGGGACTCAGTCTTCTCCTAATAATAATAATATTTCAAAACCAACTACAAAACATATTCCAAAAACTAAAGTAAACAGAAATTCTTCAACAACTTTATCTAGTAAAGAGTTAGTAATAGAGAGAAGAAAAGCAATGTCTACCCATGGAAAATCAGCTATAACTTCATCCGATAGAACACGTACTGATGTTAAAAAAGAAAGTCCTGTAAACATAGTTAATTCAACTATAAATAAAAATCAAGAAAGTCAGGATTCTTCTAGTACAGAATCTAAGTCCCTCAAAACCAGCGTTAAGAGAAGAATTAATCAGAAGAGAAAGCCTATTACTAATACAAGTAGAGATATTGTTTTAGCGAGAAGAGAAGCTCAATCTAAGCATGGTAAATCAGCAACTAAACAAAATACCAGTGCCGCTTCTTTAGCTAGAAGGGGAGATCCAGATTTAAGTAGTAGAGAAATTTCTCAGAGAGTGAGAGAGTTAAGAAGTAAAACTGGTGCTACAGGCAAAAAAGGTAATGGTAAATGTAGACCATGTGGTCCAAATAAAAATGGCGCTAAACAAAATATTGCAGATGCTAGCTGGAAAGTTGGTAAAAGTGAAACTGATTCAGGTCAAATAGTGACTGGAACACAAGCTAATAGATCTGTAAAAACTACAGGTAATGAAGCAAGTACATGCAGAACAGTTACTGGCACTCAATACATGGGAGCAGAAGTTGTTGATCAATTTTGTCAAGATAGACCAAGTTATAAACAACCACTTAGATCTACTGTTACTGCAACAACATCAGGAAATAAAGTGACTGGTAATGAAGTTGGTAGATCTGATAGGGTCACAGGCGATGAGCCAGGGACTTGTAAAAACCTTACAGGTACTGAATATGTATCTTCTAATCAATCACAGAAGTATTGTGGTGATGTTCCAAAAAATCCTTCAAAGGTTAAACACAGTACTACAACCGATGGATTAAAAGTATCTGGATCACTTCCTGGTAGATCAACCTTTGTTACTGGAGATGAATCAGGTTCTGGACTTCAGTTAACTGGAGATCAATATCTTGGCTCTGAGCCAAATCCAAAAGGCAAAGCATTTGAAAAAGTAGGTAGTTACAACATTCTCAATGGGAATAATGTAACTGGTACAGGGGTTGGAAGATCAGACCATATGACAGGCAATGAACATGGGAGTTGTAAGAATGTAACTGGAGATGAGTATATAGGATCTCAACAATACGAGAAGTTTTGCGGTTCAAAACCAAAACCAGAAGCTAGAAAAGTAGGTTTAAGCCTTTCTTCAAAGTCAAATTTAATAAGCGGCACTATGACAGGAAGATCAGAAATAGTAACTGGAGATGAACCAGGTTCATGCAAAGTGTTAACAGGAACACCATACGCAGGCTTAGATCAGATTAAAGAGAATTGTAATACTGAAACTTCTGAAGATATGAAATCAAGAGCAACAGTTAATTCTGGAAATAATTCAAATGCCAGACTTACTGGACAACAACCAGGAATTGGCGGAGTAATGACAGGTGCTAAGAAAGGTGCTTGTAAAAACCTAACAGGGACTCCTTATGTTGGTGGAGATCAGTTCTCACAAGCTTGTGAGAATCCTCCAAATGATACTGCTTATGCGAATTCGGAAAAGTCAGCAGGTAACTCTTGGAATGAATTCTCTGTTAAATCACCATCAAGAGATAAATATTCTGAAAAAAATACTCAAGGTGTTACGGGTAATGAATATGAAAATGGTTCAAAGGTAACAGGACCTTTTGATATGGCAGTTGATAAGGTCACTGGTACTGAAAAATTTAGATTTGAACCGAATAAAAATATTACTTATAAACAAAAAATGGAAATTGAAGAAGCAGACCGTGCTGCAAAAACACCAGAAAAAAGAGTTGCTTCAAGGATTACTGGTGAAGGACAATCAGTGGGAAACGTAACTGGTGATGATTGGGATCGCGGTGATAAGGTAACAGGTACAGAGGGAGCTTCTTCTAGAAAGCGAAATCCATCAAGAGCAGGATTCATGAGTGCAATGCCCCCTATGGAAGTCAAAAGAAATGAGGAAACAGAAAAACCAGATTTCTTGATAACTGGATCTAGTGGTAATACTCGTGAAGGACAACTCGTTACCTTTTCAGGTGGTGCAAGAGGTTAAGTAAATAATGCCTTTAAGAGGACTGGCTAAAGCCAAGAACTTCACATTGGGGCCAACCGCTCCAATGAAAACTTTTACTGAAAATATCCATATACAAACTAAAGAATCAAATAATTTACTAAATTCTGGAAAGTCTCATAAATTAACCAATAATATTCAAAATGAAAATCTATTTAGCTATGAAAGCAAAATAAAAAGTGATTTTGACGAAATTGTTCCAACTCTCAAGGAAATTGCTCGAATTCAACATCACGAAGATTTTATAAATAAGGCTCAGGAAATATCAAGACAAAATTTGGGAATAGATTTACCCCTCCATGTATTAGATAAATCTTGGGTTAAACCTCTTGATATGAGAGCTTTATATGCATGGTGTGCTTTCAAACAGCATGATAAACTTAGCGACAATTTTTTTAATAATGATCCACTTGAAGGTGCTGCTGGAAGTAGGGATGCGGAAGACTTTGAAAAATTTCTCTTAGATTGCGGAATACATTTACTTGATATAACTCCTTGTTCAGATGGAAGATTAGCTCATTCAGTTGCTTATGTAATGAGAATACCTTTTAGTTCAGTAAGAAGAAGATCTCATGCTGGAGCACTGTTTGATATTGAAAATACCGTTAATCGATGGGTAAAAACTGAACATAAAAGATATAGAGAGAATGTTCCTAATGAAGCTCATAAAGATACAAGGTACTTAAAAGTTGTAACTTATCATTTCAGTTCAGTAGATCCTTTGCATCAGGGATGCGCAGCTCATGGGAGTAATGACGAGTTAGCTGCAGCAGAAGGTAGAAATAAATTATATGCTTTCAAAGAGGCTGTAGAGAATAGCTTTTGCTGCGGAGCTTCTGTGGATTTAATGTTAATTGGACTTGATACAGACACTGATTCATTAAAAATACATTTATCAACTAGCGATGGCGGTATAGATTTAGAAAAAACCATTTCTACATTAGAAATTTATAATTCGACCATAAATTTTTCAAAAGAGGATGCGGAGAGAGAAATTTGCCAGACAATCTCTAAGCAATCTTCAAAAGATAAACTCAGTGGACTGGAAAAATTTACGTATAAATTAATTGTCAATAATATTTCTCAAATTGATTATGTTAAGAGTTTTCATAATGGTTCTTATGAAGATATTGGACATGCAGAGAGGTTTATTGGAGTAGGTATAGGTTTCAAAGAAGTACATCTCAGGAATTTAACTTATTTTGCTCATTTAGATACAGTCGAAGAAGGTGCTCCAGATTTAGATGTAGGAGTGAAGATTTTTACTGGATTAAATGTTTCTCAAGATCTACCTATTCCGGTAGTAATAAGATTTGATTACTCTGGAAAAGTTCCCGGAGCAAAAGAGAGGGCAATAAACGATTGTGAAAGAGTTAATAATGCGATATCAATTAGATATAAAAATTTAGTTGATCAAGGTTTGTTACATACTTGCTCTACTATTAGAGATAGGGACAACATTCATTCCGCCCAAATTATTGGAATGTCTTTAGATAAAAAAACAGAGGAGGCCCACTAATTATGTTAATTTGCAAGGTTGTAAAACCACTTGTTTCTACCAATAGGATTCCTGGTTTTGAACATAAACATCTGCAGGTTGTATTAGATGGTTCTTCTAGTAAAGTTGCAGTTGATGCTGTTGGCTGTAAGCCAGGAGATTGGGTTATTTGTGTTGGGAGTTCTGCTGCTAGGGAAGCAGCGGGAAGTAAATCTTATCCAAGCGATTTAACGATTGTTGGAATAATTGATCATTGGGATCCTGACAAGTCATAAAAAAGGAGGATATAAATTGTGGAAATTATGAAGGTATTAGGAAGGATGGTATGCACTCAAAGAGTCGCTGGCTTAGGTCATATGAATTTACGAATTTTAGAAAATAATAAAGGAAAGAAATTAGTTGCTGTTGATCCTGTTGGAGCTAGAGAAGGTAACTGGGTTTTTACTTCTAGTGGCTCTGCCGCTAGATTTGCATGCCCTAATCCAGAAGTTCAAACCGATTTAACAATTGGCGGTATTATTGATTATTGGGAGAGTGACTAAAAATTTTATCTTCAAAAATTTATTGAGAAACTTTGTTGAATGTATAGTGTAATTAGTCTTAGATAAAGAATGTAATGTGGAAAGAAAGAGAATCACCTTTAAGGATAGAAAAAAGATTTGAATTTGATCAATACTCAAAAATTAGTAAATTCATGGGGGAAATTGAGAAATTATGTAAAGAAAGGGATATCTATCCAAATATCAGCTTCGGTAAGAATTTTGTAAGTCTCTCAATATTTTTAGATAATAAAGAAATATCAGATAAGGAAAAAGTATTTTCAATGGATATTGATAAATTTTATTTAGAGGATTAGTCCTTTTTAATAATTATTAGGCTTTGCAATATCTCTTTTGATTAAAGCCATTAAATATGTTGGGGCTTTATATCTACCAGGTAGACATCTATTTAAAGTCTCAAGATGACTCCAACATACTGTCTTTTCTATATCTTTAACTGAGTTTCCTTTTAAGATTAATAGTCTAAGAGCTTTGCAAAATAAAGGATAACCTGCTTCTAGTTCATCTATATTAAGCTTTGCTGCTGACATAGATCAAAGATGAATTATCAACTAATAATCTATACAACTATGGTGCACAATTGGTTCATATTTCAAATTTCTCAATAATTAGAAATTAATCTAGAAATGCGACGCAATCTATTTCAACTAAAACTCCTTTTGGTAGAGATGAAACTTCCACACAGGCCCTTGCTGGAGGATTCTCTATATTAAAAAAATCACTGTATATTTTATTGACAATTTGAAAATTACTTAAGTCCGTTAAGTAAATAGTTGTTTTTATTACATCCTCTATTTTAGCTCCACCAGCTTTAAGAACTTCTGCAAGATTTTTTAAAACTTGAATAGTTTCCTTCTCAATATCACCCAAACATGTTATTTCATTTAAAGCTGGGTCTATAGCAATTTGACCAGAACAAAAAATAAAATCCCCAGCTTTTATTGCTTGATTATAAGGTCCTACTGGATCTGGAGCATTTGATGTTTTAATTACTTGTTTGGGGGACATTTGTTTAAGAAGATACCTATCTATTTAAACCCATAAATCTTTATTTGCTCTTAAAAAAGTAAATTCTTCTAAATTTTTTGCTCTTAAGAAAAGGTTAATTTTCATCTCTTCATCAAGTAAAAATGGAATTGTCAATTCATTATGTGAAAGTTTTTTTTCAACTTCCGAAAGTTTATTTTTTATATGTTGATCTTTTGGTTTGAGATTCAATGCCCACAATATATTTCCCTTTGTATATTCATGTGCACAATATATGAGAGTATTTTTTGGTAAAGATTTGATTCTTTCTAGTGAAGAATACATTTGTTGATAAGTTCCCTCAAAAATTCTTCCACAGCCTCCAGAAAATAATGTATCACCGATAAAAAGAACAGGATTTTCCCCATTTAAAAAAAAGGCAATATGTGAGCTTGTATGACCTAATACTTCAATTATTTTTACTTCTTCCCCTAAAATATTTAAAGTCTCTCCATCATCTACAGATACATTTTGAAAAGGGATTCGCTTTTTTTCTTTGGAGGAAGCAATCACCTTTACATTTGGCCATTTTTCAATAAGAGATTTCGTCCCTCCAATATGGTCTGAATGATGATGAGTTTGCAAAATAGCTTCCAAGTGAAAATTGTTTTCATTTATATATCTAATAACTGGTTCGTGAACAGATGGATCTACAACCACAACGGATTTATCTTTTACCAACAACCAAATGACGTTATCACTTAAAACTTTAAGTCCAATTATATTTCGAGCTTTATTAAATTCCATTGTTAAATTAGAATGAATAATCTTTGGAAGAAATTGATCTATGTTTACTATAGCTTTACCAAAAGGGGCTCTGTTAAAAGATTCAATTTCAACTTTTAAAAGAGCTGGGTTGGATTTCTCTGAAGCATTGGACGAAAATAATAGATCATTAACCTTTGAATCAAATTGTAAAAGGGCAAAAGCCTTATTAGTCAGAAATGGAGATGTGCCTGTTTATGTAAGTTATGGTCAGGCTGATTTGGGTATTGTTGGGTATGACGTTTTACGAGAATCTGAAATAAAAGTCGCAAAATTATTAGATTTAGGATTTGGTGGTTGTCATATGTCATTGGCGGTTAAGAAAAATAGCAATTATTCAAAACCAACTGATCTTCCAGCGAATTGTAAAGTAGCAAGTAAATTTATAAAAACAGCAAGATTGTATTTTGAAGAATTAAATATTCCTGTAGAAATAGTTCACTTGACAGGATCAGTCGAGCTTGGCCCTATTACAGGAATGGCAGAGGCTATTGTTGATTTGGTGGCAACCGGAAAGACTCTTAAAGAGAATGGTTTAATTAAAATAGATGATCTTTATTACTCGACTGCAAGACTAATTGGAAATCCTTTATCTATGAGGTTAGATGATAATCATCTCAAAGATACGATTTTATCAATAGAATCGACTAATGCTTTATAGAAGATTAGTTAAATGTTTTTTAAAGATTTTAGAAGGATTAAAAAGTTAGGTAAATATTTAACTAAAGATAAAAAAACAATCTATCTAATCTTGATAGTTTTGTTACCTGTTTCTTTCTCTGGAGCTATTCAACCATTATTAGTTGGTCAAGCAATTACCATTCTAAAGAACGAAACTACAGATGTTTGGCTAAGTAAAACTTTCTTTGGGCAGTCAATAAATGCCATAATCCTAACTTTACTTATAACTGTATTATTTAGATTAGTTCTGCAGGGATACCAAACTTACAATATCCAAGCAGTGGGACAACGTTTGACAGCAAGAATAAGAAGAGAACTTTTTGATCATTCAATATCTTTATCTCTTAAGTATCACGATAAAATGCCTGTAGGGAAATTATTAACGAGATTAACAAATGATGTTGATGCTTTAGCAGAGGTGTTTGGTAGTGGGGCAGTTGGAGTCATTGCTGACTTCGTCAGTCTGATAGTAATTTCTTTGACAATGTTGTCAATTGATCGAGGGCTTGCGATTCTATTACTTTTGACTCAAATACCAGTTTCATATTTTATTATTTGGCTTCAAAAACGTTATAGAAAAGCCAATTATCAAGTAAGGGAAGAATTGTCTCAACTCAACTCTGATTTTCAAGAGAATCTTCAAGGTTTAGAAGTCGTTCAGATGTTCAGAAGAGAGGCTTTTAATAGCAAGAAATTTTCCAAAACTGGAGTTGCTTATAAGAAAGCAGTTAATGGAACAATATTTTATGACAGTAGTATTTCGGCATTTATAGAATGGATTTCTCTTGCGGCAGTTTCCTTAGTTTTGGCAGTTGGAGGTTATCTTGTTACTTCTGGAAACATTGGTTTAGGAACATTAACAACTTTTATTTTATATTCCCAAAGACTTTTTGAACCTTTAAGGCAGCTTGCAGAAAGATTTACTCAAATACAAGGAGGTTTAACAGCTGTAGAAAGAATAAATGAATTATTGGACGAAGAAATACAGATTAAGGACTCTACTTCCGCAAAATATTTTTTAGAAAATGCTAAAAATGTTAATAAAACATTTAAGGGCAAAATTGAGTTCAAGAATGTTAATTTTTTCTACAACGAAGGAGAACACATCATAAAGAATTTATCTTTCAAGATCAATCCAGGAGAGCATGTGGCTTTTGTAGGGCCAACTGGTTCAGGTAAGACTACCATAATAAGATTATTATGTAGATTGTATGAACCTCAATCAGGCCAAATTTTAATCGACGATATAGATGTCAAAGATATTCCTATTGCAACTCTTAGAAATATGTTGGGAGTAGTTTTGCAAGATACCTTTATCTTTAGTGGAAATGTCGCAGATAATTTAAAACTTAATTCAAATGTAGATAATCTTGAACTAGAAAATCTTTGTAAAGAATTAGGATTAAATAACTTGTTAAAAAAATTACCAGAAGGTTTAAATACTTCTCTTAGACAAAGAGGGGGGAATCTATCTTCTGGTGAAAGGCAACTTCTTTCGGTGGCTAGAGTAGCTATTAGGAATCCTGTGGTTTTGATAATGGACGAAGCTACAGCATTTATGGATCCTTCTACAGAGGCTGCTTTACAGAAAGATCTTGAGAGAATTCTTACAAAACGAACAGCATTAGTGATAGCTCACAGACTAGCAACTATTGAAAGTTCGGATAGAATCTTAGTTTTAAAAGGGGGGGTATTAGTTGAAGAGGGAACACATAGTGAATTAAGAATGAAAAAGGGTTTATATTTTCAGCTCTCTGAGCTTCAACAAAAAGGATTCGCGAATTTTTAATGATTTTTAGAAACCAAGGATCGTTAATAAAAAAATCAAACAGCATATCAAAGGATGAGCTGATAGATCTCTATGGTTTAAATTCTTATGAGTTCACTCAATCAAATAAAGAAGAAATATTTGTATGTAGTAAAAACAAAGATTTAGATCTAATAGAACTAGATCAACTTTTGCAAACTGTTGGTTGGAGCAGAAGACCTATAAGGAGGGTAAAAAGAGCTTTAGATTTTAGTATTTTGGTGATTGGGTTATGGCGTCATGATGATAAATTCCCCAGACTAGTGGGATTTGCAAGATGCACTGGCGATGGAATTCTAGAAGCAACAGTTTGGGATGTGGCGATTAACCCTGTCTATCAAGGACTTGGATTGGGTAAAGAGCTAATGAAATATATCCTAAAAGAATTAAAAAATATTGGAATTTCTAAAGTAACCCTTTTTGCTGATGCTGAAGTGGTCTCGTTTTACAAAAGACAAGGTTGGATATTAGAACCAAGAGGCTCAAAATGTGCTTTTTGGTATGCAAATTAATCATTTTTTGTAGTAGTCAGAATAAATAGATTTTAACGATTCGCCTTTTAACCATCTCCTTCTATAATGCCAGTTTTTAATTGCTTGGAGAAAAATATTAGTTTTTTCCCATTTCCTTGAACTTATAAAA